>CACXFH010000021.1 GCA_902766975.1 uncultured bacterium
ACTTTTTGTCCAAAAAATTGCACTCATAAGTAGGGTTGACTTTAGTCAACCATAATATCGGTAGACTGAAGTCTACCCTACCTGCTAGGAGGGGAATAATTATTTCAAAAATTCCTCCCCAATGGGGAAGGCTAGGTGGGGAATAATTATTTCAACAGTTCCTCCCCGATGGGGGAGGCTAGGTGGGGAATATTTATTTTAAATATTCAGTAATTTTGTTGACAACTCCCACAATATTTTCATCAATATCGCAATTCCAAAATCTTATTACATTAAAACCTCTTGATTTTAGATATTTTGTTCTTTCGTTGTCATAATTTATATTTTGTTTTTCATTGTGTTGTCCGCCATCAATCTCAATAATCAAATTTTTTGAACGACAGACAAAATCAGCAATATAATTCCCAATAGGATATTGACGTCTGAAACGGCAATTATTTATTTGATTATTGCGCAAATAATACCACAGTTCCTTTTCTTGTGGAGTCATGCTATTACGCAATTGCCTTGCTTTTATTTTTATTTTATCCATGATTTATTAATATCATGAAAATTGTACCCCTCCTAACCTCCCCCTTTGGGGAGGAACAATCAACTAAAAAATTGCACCCTCCTAACCTCCCCCTTTGGGGAGGAACAATCAACTAAAAAATTGCACCATATTTTTAAAGTATTTTTTATTCATTAAATTGCTTTTTTGTTACAAAAATTAAAAATTAGGGTTGTAAAATAGAGAAAATGATTTATTATAAGAGTAGGAAAGGGTATCCCGCTGAGATACCCCCAATGCAGTCCCTACAATAATGAAGAAATCAATAATAAAAGGTTTCCTACTACCAATAGGATGCCTTTTATTTTTTTCTCGGATTTTTGCTATAATACATATATGTTCAATATCAACGAAAATGATATACCCTATCCTTATGAGCGATTTAGGGCAAGATTAAAAGAGGGAGAGTCTTTTGCCGTAACAGGTCTGACTACTTTTTTGCGTTTATTTTTGCTTTCAAAAGTAAAAAAATACTCAAAGAAAAAAGTTTTGATGGTGACTTCAACAGAGCAAACTGCCTTGAAATATCAAAGTGATTTACAAACAATTTTTGATTTAGATGCCGAAATCATGCCGTTTCAGGATGTTTCAATGTATGAAACGGTAAATCCTAATTTGTATGATTATGCAAAACAAATTGAGTTATTACTCTCTAAACCTGATGTAGTTCTTTGCCCTGCAAAATCATTACTTGAAAAATTCCCTAATGAAGATTTTTTCAAAAAAAATTGTATAAAAATCAAAGTCGGGGATACATTAGATTTGGGCAAATTTTCACGACAATTGGTTCATCTGGGTTATAAAAAAACGACAATGGTCAGCGATATATCTGAATTCAGCATAAGAGGAGATATTGCAGATATATTTTCTCTGAATTCACATCCTGTGCGTATTGAACTTTGGGGAGATGAAGTTGTCGATATTCGCTATTTTGACAACGAAACCCAAAAATCAATCGAAAAAGCAAAAGAAACAATAATATATCCCGTGTACAAATTCATCACGGCAGGTCAGGAAGATTTAGTGAAAGCATTACAAAATAATGAAGAAAATGAAATTCCAGAGGAGAATTATTTTGAAGGTATAGAGGTTTATCAAAGCTATTTTAATAAGCAGCTGACAGGTATTTTGGATTATTTTAAAGACTATGTTTTGGTTTTCGACGAAACAACGGAAATATATTCAAAATATGAATTGCTTGATGAAGAATGTGAAAAAAGAAAAGAAGATTTACTCAAATATTCTGCCCCCTTTCAGGGGGAAGCGGACGAAATCCGTAGGGGGTTAAAAAATAAAAAGATTCCGAATCAAGTTCAGGAGGACAATATAAATAACCACTTTACCTATGAAGAATTTTTGAGAGAAACGTCATATTTTCAAAAAATAGGATTCAATAATTTTATTGACGGCAATATGTTTGATTTAATAGAATTTAATTCCCAGCCATTGCGCAATTTTGAGGCTAATCTTGATGATATGACTCAATTCATAATGAATTATATAGCCCCTCACCCTAACCCACCTCTCGCACAAACGTCCACAGGAAGTTTGTGCTCGGCAGAGTCCAAAGGGGCGAGGGAAATGGTCTGTTATTATCGCAACGGACTACCCCGAACGTGTAAAAGAAATTTTAAATGAACGTGAAATTTTTGATGTAGATTATGAAAGCGCAACCGTTTGCGGAGGCTGTATACTGGAAGATTTTAAAACGGTCATAATAACTGACAGAGAGATGTTTAATAAGCGCCCTAAAGAAGTCACCTCTACAAAAAAATCTTACTACAAAGAAAAACCTGAATTTATTGAAAATATTAATGACATTAAAGTCGGAGAATTTGTTGTACATTCAATTCACGGCTTAGGCATATATAAGGGTTTATCAAAGCAGGAAATTGACGGGCAATTAAAAGATTATCTGACTATTGAATATGCAAATAAAGACAGACTGCACATCCCCGCAGAACAAATTAATCTGCTCTGCCGCTACAGGGGTTCGGGAACAGCAAAACCGAAATTATCCAAAATGGGCGGTCGAGATTGGGAAAACACAAAAACTACAGTAAAAAAAGCCGTAGAAACCGTTGCTTATGATTTATTAAGGCTGTATGCAAGGCGCAAAATGCAGCAGGGTATTGAATTTTTACCTGATACAAACTGGCAGGCAGAAATGGAAGAAGCTTTTGAATATACAGAAACACCCGATCAATTAAAAGCAATAACCGAAGTTAAATCAGATATGGAATCTTCTCAGCCGATGGACAGGCTCATTTGCGGAGATGTTGGTTTTGGCAAAACTGAGGTGGCAATGCGTGCAATATTCAAAGCAATTACATCGGGGAAACAAGCTGCAGTTATTGTTCCGACAACAATTCTTGCCCTTCAACATTTTCAGACAATGGAAGAAAGATTCAAACCATTTGGGGTAAAAGTCGAACTGTTATCAAGATTCCGAACAGCAAAAGAACAAAAAGAAACAATAAAACACCTTGCAACAGGCGAATGTGACGTTGTAATAGGTACTCACAGGCTTTTGCAAGACGGAATTATCTTTAATGATTTAGGAATGTTGGTAATAGATGAAGAACATCGTTTTGGAGTTCGCCACAAAGAAAGGTTAAAACAATTAAGAGAAAATATAGATATTCTTTCAATGTCGGCAACACCTATCCCGAGAACATTATACATGTCGCTGTCAGGCATAAAAGATATTTCATTAATCAATACTCCTCCCAAAAATCGTCTGCCGATTAAAACTTATGTCGGGAATTGGGATGAAAATTTGGTTCGTAATGCGATAAATCATGAAATTGACCGTGAAGGGCAGGTTTTTTACCTATATAACAGAGTAGAAACAATTATGGAAATGAAAACTCTGTTAGAGCGAATTGTTCCTAATGCACGAATAGCCGTCGGGCATGGGCAAATGGATGAAAAGCAGCTTGAAGAAGTTATTGTAGATTTTGCAAATCATGAATATGACATTTTACTTGCCACAACAATTATTGAAAACGGAATAGATATTCCGAACGCAAATACCATGATAATTCACGGAGCGGACAAATTCGGGCTCGCACAGTTATATCAATTAAGGGGACGCGTCGGCAGAAGCGAAAGGCAGGCATATTGCTATTGTTTATATAAACGCAGCAAAGAATTATCAAAAGATGCAACAGATAGACTTAAAGCCATAAAAGAATTCACTACTCTGGGCAGCGGATATCAAATAGCAATGAGGGATGTTGAAATCCGCGGAGTAGGCAATATTTTAGGCACAAAACAGCACGGTCACATGGTTAATGTCGGGTTTGACACGTATTGTGAACTTTTGGAAGAAACAGTAAAAGAATTACAAGGGGAAAAGATTGATAAAACTCAGCCGACAATTGTTGATATAAATGTGACTGCTTATATCCCCGATGAATGGGTAGGTTCTACAGACCAAAAAATGATTGAATATAAACGTCTGGCGGATGTAAAATCAGAAGTGGAGCTTGATTATATAGTTGAAGAATGGAAAGACAGATTTTCAAAACCACCTGAATCCGTAGAAAATCTGATTAAACTGATAAGACTCAGATTGAATGCGACTGAAATCAAAATCAACGCAATCAGAGAAACACAGGATAACATACGGATTTATACTCCGTATTCGAAAGCGGAATGGAATCTTGTTGCTCGCATTTTACCACCGAATATTTCAAAGAAAATAAAATTTACAATTGCGCCAAAATCTTGCACTGAAGGAGTTTCAATTATTGTCTTGGATACTTCTTATGTAAATTTTGGTGAAATATTTAACATTTTGAATGATTTGTTTTATTATATACGCAAGGTCAGTTACGAATATTAAAGAAAAGAGAGGGATAAATTAATGAAATCAACTAAATTGTTGGCAACTTTATTGGTTGCAGGAATGTTATTTACAGGCTGTGGATTGAAAAATTCTCAGACAATAATCAAAGTTAATGACAAAGCAATTACTCAAAATGACTTTGATAAACTTATGGATAAACAGATTTCCGCATCCCCATTTGCAAAAATGGGCTTAGGAGATATTAAAAATGATAAAAACGGAGTTTTATATTTGATGACTGAACGCTCTGTTGTTACACAACTTGTTATAGAAGAACTTTTAAATCAAGAAGCTGAAAACAGAGGCATCAAGGTTACGAATAAAGATGTTGATGAAGCTATAAATAAAATTATTGATAAACTTGGCGGTAAAGACAGATTATCAGAAATATTAAAGCAAAATAACGTAAGCATAAAACAATTAAAATCTGATATAAAAACTCAAGTAAAAATGCAAAAATTGGCTCAGGCTACCGAAAATGTAAAAGTTTCGGATAAAGAAGTAAAAGATTTTTATGATAAAAACATTGATAAATTTAAGCATGGTGAACAAATTAGGGCATATCACATTTTATTGATGACGAACCCTATGCAGCTTGGGCAAGAGATTGCAAGTGAAAGTAAAAAAGAACTATCAAATGATGAATTGTCAAAGAAAATAGATGAAAAAGTAAAAGCTAATGAAGAATTGGCAAATAAAATTGCAAAAGAATTAAAAGCAGATAATTCTAAATTTGTGGAATATGCAAAAAAATATTCTCAAGATACAACTTCAGCACAAAAAGGCGGAGATTTAGGATATTTTGAAGCTAAAGTTATGGTGCCGGAATTTTCAAAAGCCGCATTTGCAGCGAAACCGAATACTGTTGTGGGTCCTGTTAAAACTCAATTCGGATATCACGTTATTTTAGTAACTGACAGACGCCCTGCAGGAACAGAATCTTTTGATAAGGTTAAAAATAATCTTAAAGAAAGTCTGACAAACGAAAAAGAAATTAAGGCAATTGATGATATTGTAAATGCTGCTAAGAAAAAAGCTAAAATTGAATATATTGACAAGCAGTATGATCCTGAAGCGATAACAAAAAAATTAACCGGACAGCTTGAAGAAATGCAAAAACAAGCAAATCAAGCCGCACCTGCTGCAAAGAAATAATAGTTAAAGTTTAATAATTACCGGAAAAGAACCTGAAAATCTAAATCAGGTTCTTTTTGATTATGTCTGTCAATCCTCTGCTAAATGCAAGATTTAGTACTTGATAACAATAAATATTTAAGCATATTATAGCCAAAATACTTATCATTCGAACTATTTGAGAACACTGAGATTTATAAGGAATTATCAACAATATCGAAAAAATAAATCCGATTACAAACCCTGTCAAAAGATATTGAGCCACAAGTTTTGCAACCGGTACAAATGTCTTTTGCATAATCTGGGGAATTATCAAAGGATTAAATAATTTAATATCATATTTAAAATTTTTTGCGAATAAAAAATATACAATATTAATAAACGGTAATAATGTTAATAAAATTAATAAGGAAATACTTAATTCTACAATGCCAAAACCAAATAACAGAATAAATACATATATCGCTATAAACAAATAAATACTCCAAATAAACATTAAAGGCAAAAATTTGACAAAAATTGTAAAACAATTCAATGAAACGGACGGAAGTTCTATTTTATCCTCGCTGTAGCTTTCATGAACAAATTTGAATATATAACCTATAAAAAATATAGAAATCATTATTGCTGACATTGCATAAATTATAATTTCGATATCAGACGGAGTTGCAAAAACTGCATAAAGTGTATTACCGGTAAAAAACGATAAAATTTCATTATAAGATATCGCTGCAATTCCCAATAATGCTAATAGTCCGATTTGCGCAGTCAGATTATTTTTGCCGGCATAAAGCTCTTTGATTATTCTTAAAATATTCATATAAAAATCTTATATCAAACTAAAAGGACTGTGTTCATCCGCATAAACTATTTTTACTCCTTTGCCGATAATTTTTTCAAATACAGGCAAAATCAGGATCTCACTTTCATAATGCCCGATATCATAAACAACAATCGGACTGTCAAGTGCTGTATGGAATTTTAAATCTCCTGTCACAAGACAATCTGCACCCATGTCTTTTGCAACATTTATAAACTCACTGCCTGAACCCGCGCAAAATGCAATCTTTTTTAACCGGATTACTTTTTTATTATTAATAAGCCTTGCATTTGGCGAAATTTGTTTGATGACTCCGGAAAAATCAGAAACAGGTATCGGATAATAGAATTCTGCTATTCGCAAGAAATTATCATTCTGAACTTGTTTCAGAATATTTTTATTTTGTTTATTATATTGACCCGGAAGCAAGTTTAAAATGACATCGACTAAAGTATCCGTCGTTCCGCCTTTTGCTTTATCCATATTTGTGTGTGCAGCATAAATGTTTATTGCACGCCATTCCAATGGTATATAAAAACATGGATGATGGCTTATTATCATGTCACAATTTTGCTCTTTTGCCTGTCTTACTACATCATCCGTAATTGTCAGGCAAAGCATGATTTTATGAATTTGGTCATAATTATTTACATCAATTAACCAACCCGAACAATCCCAATCCTCTTGAGTTTCTAATGGTGCGAATTGTTCTATTCGTTTTGTTATTTCGTATTTATGCATTCAAGTATCTTTCTTGCAATTATATTTTTAGGTGCTTTTTCTAATTTTATTATTTCGCCATTCTGAGATAATATTGCAACTTCGTTTTCTTCTGAATTAAAGCCGATATCTTTGCGTGAAATGTCATTTGCCACCAGATAATCACAACCTTTTTTAGCAATTTTAGCTTTTGCATTTTCAAGTAAATTTTCGCTTTCGGCACAAAAGCCGACAATAATCGGCTTTTTCCCTCTCTCGCAACAGCAAGATTTAATCTGAAGGGAACTTTTTCGTTCACATAATTCTGCCAAAATATCCGGATTTTTCACTAACTCAAGTGTAATTGTGTCATTATCCGTCTTTTTGATTTTTTGCTCAGAATGTTCTTTTACTCTATAATCTGCAACTGCAGCCGCCATAATTACATAATCCGCATTATCAAATTCATCATTAACTGATTCTTGCATCTCAATAGCTGATTTCACTTTTATTGTTTTAAACGGGACACAAAAATCTTTTGTTGTTATTAATACAACTTCCGCGCCCATATCATAAGCTGATTTTGCGAGGGCAAGACCCATTTTGCCGGAAGAATAGTTTGAAATATAACGAACAGGATCAATTTCTTCTATTGTACCGCCAGATGTTATAACAACTTTTTTACCCTTCATTTTGCTACAATAATTCAGGGCTTCATCAACAGCTTGATAAATCTTTTTCAATGAACAGAGCCTGCCTTTACCCGTATAACCGCAAGCTAAAAAACCGATTTCAGGAGATAGATATTCTATTCCTCGTTTTTGCAGAATTTTTAAATTACTTTGAACAGCCTCGTTATTCCACATATTGCAATTCATTGCGGGAGCTATAATTATTTTTTTTGAAAAAGCACAAGCAACCGAAGTTAAAAGATTATCCGCAATTCCGTATGCGATTTTACTTATTGTGTTTGCCGTTGCAGGAGCAATCAGCATTATATCAGCCCAATCCGCAAGCGAAATGTGCTCGGGCTTCCAGTTTTTTATATCAAATTCCTCTACGAAAACTTCATTTTGACTCAAATTTTGCAATGTCAGTTTTGTTATAAAATTTAGGGAATTTGGCGTTGCAATTACTCTTACATCTGCCCCTGCTTTTTTAAAATCTCTGATAAGGGTACAGATTTTATAAGCCGCAATTCCGCCTGTTATTCCTATTAAAATGTGTTTATTTTGTATTGTCATTTTTACTATATGATTAATTTCTTCGCCAATACCATCTGACCATTATATATAACACGACAAGCGTGTTCTATATATTGCCGCCAATCCGACACCTAGGCTCGCTTGCGCTTTCTTGCTGCGCGACTTGCTGCGCCGCGCGTTATACGGCTTTCGCGTCGGCTCATTTGTCAGCCGACCGCTTGACCATTTCGCCGACGGCTTCAGCCTCTGCGCGGCTTGCGCCGAACCCAAAGTTGCGTTCTTCGCCAATACCATCTGACCAATATATATAACACGACAAGCGTGTTCTATATATTGGTGGAGGGTTTAGTCCACCCAGCAATATTCTCTTTTCAATTCCCTGATACCCGCGCTTTTACAGGGTTATTTTTGAATTTTTCAGGGATTCAATATGTTTATTATAATGGCAAACCCACTGTTTGTAAAGTTCTCTTCCCAAAATTCCCTAAACAACCTAACAGGGAATTATCAGGTAATTTTATATTCCATAAAAGTTTATCCATTAATAAACTTTTCAACTTTTTCATAATGATCATTTAATTGCTTATCATCTTTATTTATCATTAAGGAAAAA
>CACXFH010000022.1 GCA_902766975.1 uncultured bacterium
AAGTTTTATTTTCCGATAATTCCCCCTTTCAAAAAGTCGAAGTTTTTGAATCGGATTCAATGTTGGGCAGAGTTTTGACACTTGATGATTTGATGATGGTAACGGAAGGGGATGAGTATCACTATCATGAAATGATTGCGCATATTCCTATGATGCAGCACCCTTGTCCTGAATCCGTTTTAGTTATCGGCGGCGGAGATGGTGGCACCGTAAGAGAAGTCTTAAAGCATAAAACTGTTGAAAAAGTTGTATTGTGCGAAATTGACGGGATGGTAATCGAAGTTTCAAAAAAATTTCTCCCTACTGTTTCTTGTTCGTTGGACAATCCAAAAGTAGAAATTAAAGTTGAAGATGCGATTGAATTTATTAAAGATAAAAAAGATGAATATGATATTATTTTAATTGATTCAACCGATCCGATGGGTCCTGGGGAAGGGCTGTTTACCGATGAATTTTATACAAATATAAAAAATTCGCTTAAAAAAGGCGGTATTATGGCTGCTCAATCAGAATCTCCTGTTACAAATCACAATGAGATA
This sequence comes from uncultured bacterium, assembly GCA_902766975.1. GTDB lineage: Bacteria > Cyanobacteriota > Vampirovibrionia > Gastranaerophilales > Gastranaerophilaceae > Zag111. Next base: position 540 of record CACXFH010000022.1, read on the forward strand.
AAAAAAATGTACGAGCAGCTCCACAGGGTATTTCCTATTGTTTCTACATATACATCAAATATGCCGACATACCCCGGCGGGTATTGGGCTTGGGCATTTTGCTCGGTTGATGTTAAACCGCTTGAGTACTACAATGATGAACGTGCAAATGAAATTATACCGATGTGCAAAATGTATAATAAAGATTATCACTATGCACGCTTTGCATTGCCAAATTATTTAAAAGAATTAGTGAAATAGTTCATACATAATAACAGATGCAGATGCTGCTAAATTAAGCGATTCAACATTGTCATTCATTTCAATTTTTATTGAATCGGTTGAAAGCTCTATCAATTCTTTTGACAAACCTTCAGCTTCGCTGCCAAACATAATAAGTTGCGGAGCAGAGGGAGTATATGTTTTTAAAAAATTGCTGCTTTTAGGAAGTGTAGCAATTTTATTAAAATTTTTAAATACACTTTTAAATTCATTGATATTGTTGCAGCAGCATACGGGAATTTTCCATAAATTGCCTACAGCCGAACGAACGCACTTGGGGTTGTACATATCTGCACAATCTCCGTAAAGAACAATTCCTTCACAGCCAAATGCAACTGCAGAGCGTATTATAGTCCCTAAATTACCCAAATCCTTAATACCCTCAAGCAAAATAACTTTATTAAAATCCTTAAATTGTTTTATATCGTATTTCTTTTGATATGCAACGGCAACTGCAGGCGGAGCTGACTCGGTTGAAGATAATTTTTTTAGTACTGCCGAATTTGTTTCTGTTATCAACTTCTGCGCAAATGAATAATCAGTAATGTGCGTTTTCTCAACAAATATTCGTTCTATCTTAATCCCGTATTCAAATGCCTCTTTTATAGCCTTATAACCTTCAAGTAAAAACATACCGGATTCTGTTCGATATTTTTTTTGTTGAAGTTTGGCATAAGATTTAATAAGTTCGTTGTTTGTGCTTGTTATTTCCAATTATATTACCTCAAACTCATTTAGCCATTGTTTTTCCGTATTATTAAGCATATCATAGTCTATTAATTTTTTCTCATAAGGCATTTTTACAAATGAATGTATTTGATTATCCTTGTAATAGCAAGAATTTTCAAGTCTGATACCGAATTGTCCTTCTTTATATAATCCGGGCTCTATTGAAAAGCATTCTCCATCCAGCAACGGAACTTTTGCAAATTCATTCGCACTTAGATTCGGCGGATATTCATGGACATTGACTCCTATCCCATGCCCTAACCCGTGATTAAATACAAATCCTCCTAAATTCTCTTGAGTAAAGTACTCTCTGATATATTTATCAATTTCAAAACCTGTAACTGCTTGATTTGAATGAGTTTTTGGATAATTATATGCATTTAAAAATGCTTTGAGGACATGAGTATATATTTTTTTGTGAAGTAAAGACGGTTCACCTTTCACAAATACTCTTGTAATATCTGTTGCAAGTCCGCCTTCAAAGTATCCCCCGCAATCAATCAGTATAAGACTTCCGTCAGTTATGATTTCATCTTTTGAACATTTTGAATAATGTGCAAGTGCGCTATTTCTGTCTTTTGCAACAATTGATGCAAAGCTCAGACCGAATGCACCCTGATTTTTAAATTCTTTTGCTAATTGAACGGCTATGTCAAACTCTGAAATATTGTCATTATTGTTGATATAATCCCTTATTGCCATAACTGCATTATCAGTTCTGTTAAAAGCACTTTTAAGATGTTCAATTTCAGCTTCATTTTTTTGTGCTTTCATTTGCTTGACTGGGTTTGATTTTAATTCAAAGGCTCTGTTACCTAATAATGCGTAGTCATATGCATTTATGCTATTTTTATCTACATAAACATCTTGTTTTATATTTTTAAGAAATTCATCGAGATTTTTTAATTTATCCCCGTTAAATAATATAGTATTATTTTTCATTATGACAGCTTTTGCTTGAATTTTTGCGCTATATGGTTGTCTTGAGAAATTGCGCATATTAAATAAATACGAAACTTCGCCTAAATCAGTGAGATAAATAGCTTCATCATCGCTTAAATTTGCGCTGATTTTAGTAATTTTTTCTTCAGTCGTTATACCTGTAAACTTTTCGTCAATAACAATATCTCCATCTGTAATGAATTGCATATTATCATCAAACGGGTCGGATGGTAATAATTTAATTTTTCTTTTTGAAGCAAGTTTTTCAATTTTCGATTGTGAATTTTTCTTTGCAAATACTCCCAGCATTTCATTTTCAGGGATTTTGGCAATAATTTCATCAATTTGATTTTGGTTTGTTTGCAATTTTATAACAGTAACAAAATTATGATTAACCTCTTGATCAGCCTGAATATGATATCTGCCGTCAACAAAAAGATAAATTGTATCAGGAGTTACAAGTGCTTCCCCTGTTGAACCGCTAAATCCTGTTAGTTTATATCTCGAATTTTGAGCCAACACATTATATTCAACCAAAAATTCATTAGTTGAATTTACAAGCAGATAATTAAGATTATTATCACGCATAAATTGCCTGATATTCATGTTGACCTCTTGGGAAATTAGTCTTTTCCTGTAAGTTGAATCAAGTGCCAGCCAAATTGAGTTTGAACAGGTTCGGACACGTCACCGACTTCCATAGAAAAGCATGCATCTTCAAACGGCTTAACCATCATTCCTTTTCCAAAATATCCTAAATCCCCGCCATCTCTTGCTGAGGGACACAAAGATTTTTCCATAGCCGCATCAGCAAATGTTATTTTGCCTGATGTAATTTCTTCATATAAATCTTTTGCTTCCTGTTCTGTTTTGACCAAAATGTGGCTTGCTCTTACTTCTGTCATAATTTAACTCCTTTATAATATTTACTCAGTGATTATAAAATAAAAAGACTTGCCTTGCAAGACAACAAAACAAGCCGGAAGTTATAAAACATGAAAAATTTCTTTAAAAAGCGTAAGTTCAAAACATTTTAAACCAAACCGGAAAAGAAACAAATCTTATCGCAACCCCGAAAAAGTGCCTGGATGCATTGAACTTACA
>CACXFH010000023.1 GCA_902766975.1 uncultured bacterium
AGATACATGTAATTGATCATAAGTTTCATTATCCATCATCACATAATCTGAACCTTCTTTATATAAGTACTGCATTTCACGTCTGTCCAAAGTAGCTTTAGCTACTTTTTCACCGGCTCTGAAAGTTTTTTCTACTACCTGTCCGGTCATAACATTCTTCAACTTAGAGCGTACAAATGCAGATCCTTTACCGGGTTTGACGTGTAAAAATTCAACAACAGACCATAATCCGTTATCAAGTTCTATTGTCAAACCTGTTTTAAAATCGTTTACTGAAATCATATTTTTCCCCTTTTTAAAAGTAAAATCCTTCTTTGTGAGTAAATAATATCATAAAGTGTAAAATTTTTCAAAAATTTGGGAGAAGTTGTTACAAATAAATTAGCAAAACAATAAAACCTTTGAATTGTAATACGGATAAGTCATTTTTTTATCAACAATTTTATTTTACAACATCTTTGATTTGCGGACTTTGCGCTACATAAGAGCCAAGCTGTTTTGATGCCTGACGATATGCATTTATGGTATTTGAACCGCCCAAACATCCTCCGGGACATGCCATTACTTCTATTAAATCCCCGAGTTCGCATTTACCGTTTTTAGCGAATTTTTTCAAATCTCTTATTGCTGCTTTATCAAGTCCGTTTATTACGTGCGGTTTTGCTTTATCACTATCCTCAAGCAAAGCATTTACTGCCTGAGCGACTCCTCCTGTTACGGCAAAGTTTCTTGCCTGAGCGGATGATTCTTTTGAAAATTCTGATTCCGCACATTGCCCGACCTGAATATTCAATGCAACAAACCACGCACCTAATTCTTCAAAACTCAATACGTAGTCAATATTCGGATTTTTACTTGCCTCAGTACGCTTCGCAACACACGGGCTGAAAAATACCGTTACATATTCGGGATGCTCTTTTTTAACAAGCTCTGCAGTATAGTATGCAGGAGTTTTTGTTGTTGAACGATATTGATTAATTTCCGGAATATGCTTATCAACCAACTCATTGTATGCAGCGCAACAAGAAGTTGTCATAAAAGGAGCCCCGCCTTCTTTTACTCTTTCTTTAAATTCGGCAGATTCATTCTTGGTTGTAATATCGGCACCCAAAGCAACTTCTAATACATCAGTAAAACCAAGTTCCAAAACGGCTTGTTTTAATTGAGCCGGAGAACAAGGCAACTGCCCCATAATTGCAGGAGCCAACATTGCAACGACTTTTTTGCCCTCTTTTATATTTCTTAAAATATCTATAATTTGACTCTTTTTGTGAACTGCTCCAAAAGGACACGCACTAACACATTTACCGCAAGAAATACATTTTTCATGGTCAATTTTTGTTAATCCGTCCTCGTCTTTTGCTATTGCTCCTACAGGACAAGCATTTTCACAAGGAACAATAATTTTTGTAATTGCCTGAAACGGACAAACCTGCGCACAAAGCCCACAACTTTTACATTTTGATTGATCAATTCTTGATTTCCCGTTTTCAACCTTTATTGCACCGAATTTGCAAGCGCTTTCGCAAGGTCTTGCAACACAACCCTGACACAAATCCGTGACATGAATTCTTGCAGGGACACACTCATTACAAGCCGTTTGCAAAAGTGTAAGCGGGTGCGCTTCCGGTTTTTGTCTTTTTGTTGCCTTTTGCGCCAAGTCAGACAAAAGTTCGTAATCTTTTGCTTCCTCAATATCAAGTCCTAAACCTGCAATAACTCTGTCACGCAATATGGCACGTTCTTTGTGTATACAGCATCTGTATGGCACTTCACTGCCTTGCGGACGCATAGCATAAGGTATCATTCTGACATCTTCGGGATAATTTTCACCCAAATATGCACGAATCAACCTTACCAAAATTTCACGTTTTAAATGTGATGTTTGCTTGTTTGGGGTATTTATACTCATTTTTAAATCCTTCTTACTATTCTACGTTATTAAGATTATCTCATGAAAATATTATTTTACAAATATTTGCAAAATAAAAAGTCATACATTATTGTATGACTTTTTATACATAATCACTTTTAAAATTACATTTCCGCAGAATCCTTCGGTGAAATATCGGAAATATCAACCTGCTCTGTACTTTTTGTTTTTTCAGCAGAAACAGGAGCCTTTGATGTAGTCGGTGCAGTTGCGACGATTTGTTGTGCTACCGTCTTTGATAAATTTGCACTATCTTTTAAAGCTTTTGCACTGTTTTGCTGTTGCAACTTGGCTTTTTGTTCTTTCTTGAACGCAATTACAGCAGGGTCTGTGTGAGCTTTCAAATAATAATAATCTGCCATAATCTGGGATACAAATCTTTTTGTTTCTCTAAACGGAGGAACAGCATTGTATTTTTTTACATTCGCCGGACCTGCATTGTATGCGGCTACTGCCAATTGCATAGAGCCAAACATTTTATACATAGATTTGTAATACATAATCCCTGCTTTAATGTTATCATCCAAAGAGTAAGGATTTAAACCCATTCTTCTTGCGGTTGAAGGCATTAATTGAAATACTCCGACTGCTCCATGAGCACTTCTTACTTCATGTTTGAATCCTGATTCGGCTTTTGCTATGCTGAGTGTAATTGCGGGATCAACTCCCATTTCGACAGAATACTTGACTATTGCCGCTTTTACCGTATCTACATTTGCTGCGTTCGCCTGTGAAAATAGCATTAAGCACAATGCGACAGTAAAGAGTAATAATTTTTTTAAAGTCAAAATAAAATCCTCTAAGTTGTAAATTGAAAATTCTCAAGAAGTTACTTTTCATGTTTAAATTAATAAACTTTTCACTTCTTTTGAATGTTTTATACCTCTATTATATTACAAAAATTTAAAATTTCAAGTCCGACTGTCGATTACTCAGCTTGACTATACCTGCAAAACCGCTTAAACAAAGCGTTTTCAAAATGTTAAACAAGTGTAAATTTTACATTAATTTTGTCAATATTAATCTTGATTTTAATTTTTTTCAGAATAAAATTCTTCTCTCAATTTATATTTTTTGTCATGGTTATCATAAGAAAATATTTTGTATACATTTCCGTCAGTTGAGATTTTTATAGAATTTAATAAATCAGTCCTTGCAATATAGGTATTCCTCAAAACATCAAGTGTCCCTTTATTCGGATGACCGAAGGAATTTATTCCTGTCGAAATCAGGGATACTTTATTATTTAAATGCTCGGTCATACTTTGATTGACAACATTAGAGCCGCCATGGTGACCGACTTTTAAAACTTCAGTATTATGCGGTATAAAGTTCTTTATCTGTTCAAAAGACTCAATTCCCGCATCACCCATAAAAAGCATATCAAAATTTTTGTAAGATAAAAGCGTAATTATAGAATTGCCGTTACTTTCATCTTTTCCTTTTATATTGGCTCTAAATGTGTATATTTTCAAATCAGGTTCACTATAAATCAATGTATTATTTTGAGCAATTGTATATTTTTGATTTATTTTCTTTGCATTTACAAAAATGTCTTTTGCCGTTTGAGTATTTGTTTGAGTTGAATTGAGATACAGATTTTTCACATTGGTATTCAATATTATATCTGAAGTCCCGCCGGAGTGGTCATTATCAAAGTGAGTTACAATCAAACCTTCAATATTTTTAATTCCCAAATCCTTCATATATTTAAGCATGATAATTTTAGCCTGAGAATTTGCACTTTTATACGGCGCTTTACCGGTATCAATCATAAAATATTTATTTTGAGGGGTCTTAATCAAAAAGCTATCGGCATTTTGGACATCAAAAGCTGTTATTTCAAGATTTTTATTCGGAATGCTTATTGCAGTTGTAAAAATCAGTAATGAAATACAAATCAACGTTATAGCAGCTTGCTTATACTTACTGAATTTAATCATGAACGTAACGCACAGAATCATAATATAGTAAGTAATTATTTGAATAAAATTCGGATGAGTTGTTTGAATTAAACTATGCGGCAAACTGCCGAAAAAATCAGAAATCCATACAAGCATATTGATAAGATAATCATTTATAAAATCCGTAATCATACAAACAAAATTTGCTATCGGCTTGATTATTGCAAGTATTGAACTGATAAATCCGGTAAAACTTATCACAAAAAGTAAAATTGCGGATGTTATGTTTGCAAATATTGAATAAAGACTAAAAGTGTTAAAATAAAACATCTGAACAGGTGCCACCCATATTTGAGCAACAATCGGAATTAGTACAACAGACATTAATTTATTTGGGATTTTATCAGTTTTGTGCATTACAACATTCGCAGTTGTCAAAAGTCCGAAAGTTACAAGAAATGACAATTGAAAACCGACATCGTTAATATATGCAGGATTATATAGAAGCATTAAAACGGCAACAAAGGATAAAAGTGAAATCGTGTGTGCATCTCGGTCTATTAATTTACCTGCGAGTACAAATATCAGCATTAACGCCGCTCTTACAACTGACGGTCCCAATCCTGTCATAAGCGTATACATAACCACAAGTACCATACCTGAAATCACACTTGGTTTATACGGAACTTTTAAAAACATCATTATGAAGAACCAAAATGAAAATATAAACCCGACATTCATACCTGATGCCGCAAGGATATGAAGCAATCCGGAATTTATAAATGAATTTTTGATATAATCCGGAGGGGCAACTGCATCATCCCCAAATACTATTCCGCCTAAAATTTCAAGATTAGGACTTTTTAAATATTTTGAATGCGCTTGCAATATAGAATTTCTCAGATTATTAAGATTACTCAAAAATTTCCACTTTACATTCATTTCTTCTTCAACAATTTTAAAATGAGCATCTGTTGAATATAAAACCGTAAAAACTCCGAAATTCCTTAAATACTTTGAATAGTCAAATTGGGAAGGATTAGTCGAATGAAACGGCTTGCGCAAATTGCCGTTTAAAGAAATTTTTTCACCTATGTTGAGTTTTTCAAGTTCTTTATGCTCTGCTGTTATTGTAACAAGAGTTTTGCCAAAGTATTGCTTATCTCCGACTTTTTCCACTTCGAAGAAAAATTTTGCTTTACCTTTTTCCGCACTGTTCGGAATACTTACAATTTTCCCGTAGAAATCCGTATTAACAGGAGTTAAGCTTACAAGTTCATCAGTGTTTTTTACCCTTAAAAAAGTCACACCAAATCCGATATAAAAAGCAAAAATTAATAATAAAACTCTTTTTATGTCAAAAAATTTTATTAAAAGCAAAATTATAAGAATTACGGTTAAAATAACAGCAGAAATTATTTCTTTTTGAGAAAAATAAGATAATATTCCCAACATAAAACATACTGATGTTATACACATCATAAAATTTTTATTTTGTAAATAATCCCTGAATTTTTCTAAATCATACATAATTTCAACAAAAAAATATTATCATAAAATAATATTGTACAAAATTAAAAAAAATGATATAAATATATTATATTGATAAGGAAATACTCAATGGGCGATACGACTTTTTTTATTGATGATTTTTTAAGACAAGCAGTGTCAGTCGGGGCATCAGACATTCATATAAGTGTGGGCGAACGTCCTGCTATAAGAGTCGCAGGGCAAATTATGAGAATAAATCTTCCGCCGATAACGGATGAAGACTTAAATTCGACAATAGACAAAATAGCTCCTGAGCATTTAAAAGATCGTATTACAAGATTTTTTGACATAGATTTTTCATACGAAATTCCGCAGTTTTCACGCTTTAGAGTAAATATGAGTCATCAACTTGCAAAAAATGCCATTGTATTCAGGGTCATTCCTTATTATATCAAATCTTTTGAAGAATTAAATCTTCCAAAAACGATAGAAAATTTTGCGGATTTTAATAACGGTCTGGTTTTGATTACCGGTCCTACAGGCTCGGGGAAATCAACAACTATTGCGTCATTAATAGATTATATTAATGAAAAATATGCAAAACATATTGTTACAATTGAAGATCCTGTCGAGTTCATATATACAAATAAAAAATCAATAGTTTCTCAAAGACAATTATTGATTGATACCCCGTCATTTACTGATGGGATAAAATACGCATTAAGACAAGATCCTGATGTAATATTTATCGGCGAAATTCGTGATCGTGAAACGGTTGAAGCAGCTTTAAACGCAGCAGAAACCGGACACCTGGTTGTATCAACAATTCATACAAATGATGCCGTTCAAACAGTAAACAGAATTGTGAACTTTTTTGAGCCTAATGAAAGGAATTTTATAAGACAACAGCTTGCAGCCACTTTGCGCGGCACAATTGCCCAAAAACTTGTTCCTACTGTTGACGGAGATTCAAGACTACCTGCGCCGGAAGTTCTTGTCGTAACACCTCCGGTTATTGATTTTATTGAAAAAGATGAACTTGAAAGAGTATATGAACTTGTAAAACAAGGTTCATATAATAATATGGTTACTATGAATATGTCTTTATACAGATTGTATGAAGAAGGCAAAATCTCAAAAGAAACCGCTCTTTATTATTCAGACTCAAAACAAGAGCTTGAACAGATGATTAGAGGTGTTTATCACGGAACAGGTGTAAACAGCAAAATATAAACAAAAAACTTGGGAATGGAATGCAAAATAACTATGTTACGGATGCTATTAACCTGAAATCTTATAATCTAAGTGAATCCGACAAAATTATTGTCATGTATTCAAAAGAAAAAGGATTAATAAAAGGAATAGCAAAGGGAGTGAAAAAACCGAAAAGTAAACTTGGTGCAAGAATGGATTTGCTTGTTGCTAATACCGTGATGCTTCATAAAGGAAGAAATTTCAGCACAATTTGTCAGGCAGAAAGTCTTGCAACTTTCAAACAAACCAGAACCGATTTAGACAAAATATTTTATTCAATGTATGTAGCTGAAGTTGTTAATAATTTCGGACTTGAAGATGACCCCTCATCGCAATCCGTGTATGAACTTTTGTATAAAGCTTTGGAACATATTTCAAATGCAAAAGATAAAGTCCAAATTTTTCTTGCTGTTATAAAATTTCAATTGAAAATGATGATGATATCGGGGTTTTCTCTTGAATTTGATAATTGTTTGAATTGCAGACACAGAGCAAAGGACGAAGATGTTTATTTTGTACCGGAACTTGGCGGAATAATATGCAAAGATTGCATAAATCAAGTACCGTATTCAAAAAAGAAAATGCCCGCAAAATTGTGTGAATTTTTCAAACAAATGTCCGCAAATGATTTTGACTATTCCGGAGAATATGAATTGAAAGCTAATGAAAAAGTATGTGAAGTAACATTTGATGTAATGAAAGATTACATTGAAAAGAAAAGCCCCAAAAAAATCAAATCTTCCAATGTCATGACAAAAATGCTTGTTTAAAACTTAAAATTAACTTTCAGCAAATTCCTGAATTGATATGGAATCAATACCGCTTAATGTTTGAAAAGATTTATAAAGATCTTTGATAGGTTTTCTGTCCATTACATTTATAACACAAGTGAGTTTTGTCGAATTTTCATCGGCATTTAACTGTCTGCGCTTGATTCCCGAAATATCCTGATATTTTTCAATAATAAAATCCTGAACCGTTTGAACATAATCATTTGCACAAACTATACCGATTTTTACCATTCGTGTTTTCTTTGTACTTGAAGGCAGTACGTTTTTTTCAAAAATTCTGACCATAACAAGAGTCAAAATAGCCATCGTAGTTCCTGCAAACGCAATATCAAACATTCCGGCTCCGCATGCCATTCCTATACTTGCGGCAATCCAAAGTGTAGAAGCTGTCGTAAGTCCTAACACAATAGGACCGTTTCTTAAAACAGTACCTGCCCCGATAAAACCGATACCCGTTACAACCTGAGCCGCAACTCTTGCCGTATCTCTAACACCTGTTGCCTGACTTATTACTACATTATCACCTTGCGCAAAAGTAGGAAAGCCGTATATTGAAATCAGTGTAAAAATGCAAGCACCAAGCGCAACCATTATATGCGTCCTTAAACCGGCATATTTGTTGGTTAATTCCCTTTCAAGTCCTATACAAAACCCAAAAGCAGCCGCTGCAACTATACTCAATCCGCAATTTAAATTTAATATATGGTCAAAATTCATATTAAACTCCTTAAACTTATAATTTAATTTATTGTTGAATATGTATACCTGCTATTGTACCATTTGGCGGGATAAATGCAAAACTGATACAAAAATTAAAATAAAAAATAAAAATACAATTTTGGTAAATATTGACAGTACTATTTGGCATTTGGGAGCAACAAATCCAACTGTTTTAAGCATTTTTCAGCTTCAGCTTTGTTTCCGAGTTTTTTTGCAATTTGTGCTTTTAAACCCCAACCGCGCCTGTTATCCGGATTATTTTTAAGAAATCTGGTTACAAATAAATCAGCTTTTTCATAATTCCCCTCAAGACACTCTATTCTTGCCTCAAAATAATCAGTGAACCTTTTATTTTGTCCTTTTTTATATTCGGCAAGCATAATTCGGGAATTTTTTATGTCCTTCATACTCAAATACACTTCTATTAATTTACGTTTTAGTCTGGGATCTGTTTTTGCCACCTGCAAAGCCGAAAAATATTTTTTGGACATCATATACATTTCAAACTCTAACTCAGCATAATAACTGTTTTCAGGATATAATGCCCGCAATTTACGTACATACATTGCGCCGGCATCATATAACTCCAATGTTTTACAAATGTTTATCATAGCAAGCAGTGAATAAGACTTTTGAAACGAAAATATAGAAGTAGTTATTGCATATCTGCCGATATTTATATTTATACGATTTGGGTTTGGATTGTAAGCTCCGGACAAAAATACAAATATATATGGCTGTACCAACAAATAAGCAATCACCAAACAAAATGAAATTAAAAATATTTTTATTTTTGACATTTAAAATCAGCCTTTATTACTTTTCGGGTCTAAAATATCTCTGATTATATCACCGATAATATTAAAGGACAATACGGAAATAAATATTAAAAATCCCGGTGTTAAAAGCCATGGGCGATACAATATATTTGTAAACTCCTGAGCTTCTTTGAGCATATTTCCCCAACTGGCATCGGGCTGCTGAATACCTAAACCGAGAAAACTTAATCCTGATTCCGACAGAATATAAGACGGAACAGACAATGTCATTGCAACAATAACATAACTTGTAGTCTGAGGAAGAATATGTTTTGTAATTATGCGTAATTTTGATGCCCCGATTGATTTTGCTGCAAGGACATAATCTTCATTTTTTACAGATAAAACCATCCCCCGCACAACTCTTGCAAATCCTGCCCATCCAATAAGCGCCAAAATTATTACAATCAGCATGAAACGCTGAGAGCTTGTCATTCCCGAGGGCAAAATTGAAGCAAGAATTATTAAAAGGTAAAAGCTCGGTATAGACATCACAGCTTCCGCAAATCGCATCATTATCATATCAATTTTGCCGCCAAAATATCCAGATATCCCGCCATACAAAAGCCCTATAGGGAACAGGACGAACAATGCCAGAAATCCTATTGTCATTGAAATTCTTCCGCCAAACAGCAATCGTGAAAATACATCTCTGCCGTTAATATCAGTTCCGAGCAAAAATACTCTGCCATCTTTATCTGTTGTAAACAGATGTCTTTGAATGGAAACTATCCCCAAAAATTTGTAGGGCTGCCCTTTTGAGAAGAATTTTATATAATGTTTTTTACTTCTATCTAAAGAATAATTAATTTGCAAGGTTTCGGCATTAAATTCTCTAACATAGTTATAAGTATATGGTTTTGAGAATTTTCCGTTCTCATCAATAGTAAAGATTTTAGAGGGCGGGACATAAGCCATTGTTCTGTCTGAGAAATCTTTTGTGTAAGGAGCTATAAAATCGGCAAAAATTAATGCCAGATATATTACCCCCAAAACAATAACAGCAAGTCTTGCATATTTATCTTTCCACAATTGACGCAATATATTTTTAATCATGCCTTGCTCCTTATTCTCGGATCGGTAATAATTAGCAATATATCCGCAATTAAATTACCCAGAATTAACATTACGGCACCCATCATTAAAGATGCCATAACAAGATTTATATCGGATTTCATAACAGCCTCAAGAATTAAACGACCTAATCCCGGATACTGAAAAACGTATTCTGTAAGAGCTGCACCGGATAAAAGCCCTGCAAATTCAAAACCCAAAAGAGTAATCATAGGGTTAATTGCATTGCGCAAGGCATGCTTATATATAACAATGCCTTCGCTTAATCCTTTTGCCCTCGCAAATTTCACATAATCACTATCTAAAACATCAAGCATATTTGCTCTCATTTGTCTTTGCAATCCTGCAAGAGAAATCGTAAACAATACTAAAACCGGCAAAATTAAATGATGAGTAATATCCAAAAATTTTGCGCCAAATGACATATCTGCAAAATTAGGACTTGTCAAACCGCCAATCGGGAACCAACCTGTTTTAACTGCAAACATCAAAAGTAGAACAGCAAAGAAAAACGAAGGTATAGCCATTCCGATACTTGTCAAAACAGTTAATAACCTGTCAAAATTTGTCCGCCAACGCACGGCAGCAATAATTCCCAGCGGGACTCCTACCAGCCATGTCAAAAGAATAACAATACTTGTCAAAAGCAGAGTATTTGGAATTCGCTCTGCAAGTTTTTGGCTGACTTTTTCACCGGTAGAAGTTACCCCTAAATCACCTTTTACAAAAGATATTGCCCACTTTCCGTATTGTATGATTACGGGTTTGTCCAACCCTAATCTCGTTCTTTCTCTTTCAACCGTTTCGGGAGAAACAGAAGGATTGAGTTTTAATTCCGCTAAAGGATCAACAGGCGATAAACGTATAATGAAAAAGCTTATCATTGATACGATTATCAACAACGGTATTGTTTGAAGTATTCTCTTTAATATGTATTTTAACGTATCCATTATTTCTTACTGCCTTAGTACTTAATTAATTATCTTAGCGCTCCGGGGCAACCGGTGCCTTTATTAATATATATTTCCTCTATATTATGCGTAAGCCCGCCCAAACTTGTCGGATATATATTTTTAAATTTATTCCGTATCGCAACAATTCTGATAGGCGAATAAATATATATCATAGGTTTTTGTGTGTAAATTATATCCTGATACTTGTCATAATATACTTTTCTGTCCTCAAATTTTGTTGCCAAAGCGCCTTTATTAAACATCTCATCAAGTTCTTTTTCCCACGGTAATATTCCTGCTTTGCCTTCCTTCGGAGTCCTCATATTAAACATGTGAAGTCTGCCGTCAGACAACCACACATTTTTCCCTCCGTTCGGCTCAAGAGGGGAACCTGTCAAACCCATAATTACCATATCCCAATCGAAAGTTGAAACAAGTTTATTCACAAGAGAATTAAATTCTATAGGCTTAAAATTAACTTTCATTCCCAAATCTTCCAAATCCTGCTTTACCATTACTCCTATTGCTTCGCGCTCAGTATTTCCGGCATTTGTGTAGAGATTAAATTCTACTCGATTGCCGTCTTTATCATATAATCTGCCTTTTTTATCGATTTTAAATCCTGATTTTTTCAATAATATTTTTGCATTATTCAAATCTCTTTCATAAGGCTTTAATTTTTTATTTAAATATATGGAATTTAAACTTTCCGGAGTAAACAAAGGTTGCCCCATACCGTTTGCAATATTCAGTACCATACTTTTACGGTCTAACGCATAATCAACTGCGCGGCGAAAATTCAAGTCACTAAACCATTTTTGCTTAACAGGCTCTACATAAAATTTTCCTTTATCATTTTTACGATTATTCATATTAAATGAAATATACATTGTTCCCGTGTCAGGACCTAAATTATACAATTTAAAATCGGAATGCGGTTCAATAGATTTGTATCTTGAAACTTTAGAACCTTGCAAAGATATTACATCAAGCTCTTTTGCTTCAAATTTTAAAACCTCATTATTCAAATCTCCGACAATTAAATAGATCAATTTATCAAGATATGGCAATTTTTGATTTTTAATATTTATTTCATAGTAATTTGGGTTTCGCTCAAAAACCACACGCTGCGCAGGGACATATTCTTTAAGCTTGAAAGCGCCTGATACAACAAAATTCTGTGGTTTTGCATTTGTAGATAAAAATGAATCAAAATAGGCATTTCCTTTTTGCACAGCATTATAAAAGATATGCTTTGGGGCAATTGGAGTTGATAGCATTCTTAGGAACGGAGCATAAGGTTCAGGAGTAACAAATACTACGACATCATCACCATATTTACGCACTGTAGGAAGTTTTCCGTTTATCACAAGAGAATCTCGTGTTGAAGTGTCCCCCATGCCTCCAAATATTATATTCTGCCACGTAAAAACAACATCATCCGCCGTAATCGGTTTACCATCTGACCATTTTATACCTTTTCTTAAATATATCGTGTAAACTTTGCCATCAGGAGAAATAGTATAACCTTTAGCGAGTTTCGGAGCTACAGCGCCGGTTACCGGATTAGTGGTAAAAAGTCCGTCATACATAACTCCCGCCATTATTGATGATGTGTTATCTTTGCAATTGAACGGATTAAAAGTTTTGGGACCCTCTCCTATAGTCGAAGATACAAGACTGCCGCCGAAAGTTCCGACCGGTGCCTGTGATTGAAGATAATCGACACCTCCTATCGTTACATTTTTGGGCATAGGATAGAATAAAGATAAATTTGCTTGCTTTTGAGAGATACTTTGGGAAACTTTAGGCGGAATATCACGAACAATGCACGCTTTACAAATAAGCGCAACAACAACCAAAATTAGTAATACCCTTAATACTCTCCCTATCATGATTTTATAATAACACAAATTTTGATTTTTGCATTGGATAAGTGTATATTTTCACATTGTTACGAAATATGATGAAAAGAATATTGATATTTGCACAACCATAGTAAAATGTAGTACAATCTTTTTAAGGCACTCTATTTTAGAGCATGCTCTTATTTTGGGAAATGTATCATATTATAATTTACAGACTATGGAGGTTAATGTGTCAGACACTTGTTTAGAAGAAAAACTCGACCTTAGCGA
>CACXFH010000024.1 GCA_902766975.1 uncultured bacterium
AATTTAATGCCATTTGTTAACTCTATTGCTTTTTTATAATAACTATTATACAATACCTTTATAAGATTTGGAATAATATTAACATATAAAGGTTAGGAGAAAACAATGAATTGTAAAAAATTATTAGTAACATCAATGATTTTGACTTCTTGTGTTCTTTTTGCTCCTCAATCATTTTCTGCAGCACCTCTAAAGGCTCAAATATCAAAGAATTATGTTGATATAGGCAGAATGATTGAATATACAAATTACGCAGAAGCTGATGCAAAGTTGAAAGAGATTTTGAAGAAAAATCCTAATGATTTGGAAGCAAAAGCATTACAGTTGATGTCATTTGCAAAACAGTGGAAATTGGCACCTGCTCAATCAGAGTTGGATAAATTATTGGAGAAATACCCGAATAATCCGCAATTCCACTATGCGCAAGGTCTTGTATATTTAATGAGAGAAACATCATCTGACGTTGAATATATTAAAAATATTACAAACTTATCAAATGCCGCAATTCAAGAATTTGTTAAGGCAGTAGATTTAGACAGCACATACTTTGAAGCATATAATGCCATGGGGGTTGCTACTTTGAAACTTGGCAACAAAAAAGATGCAGCCGATTTATTCAAAGTTGCTTTAAAGATCAACCCGCAATTTGCGCCGGCTTATGATAATTTAGGAAACATTGCAATGCTTGACGGGGATTTGGATCAGGCAGAAAAATATTATTTACAGTCAATCAAATGCAATTCTCACAATGCGACTTCTATGTACCACATGGGGCAAGTTGAAGCACGCAGAGGAGATTATACAAAAGCATTAACCTGGTTAAACCACTCCCTTCATATTAATCCCCAATCATCTCCGGGGTGGAATTTGCAAGGTGAATTATACCTGAAACAAGGCAATCAGGCTGCTGCCATCAATTCCTTCAAAAAAGCAAAATATGTAAAACCTGAAAACTTCAGACCTTATGTAAACTTAGCAGGGGTTTATGAAAGAAGGGCAGATCACGAATTTGCTATGGAAGAATTAAAAACAGCTATTATATTGAACCCGAACTATAAAGAAGGTATTTACAGAGTAGGTAATATGTCTTTGGAAACAAAGAAATACCAACAAGCGCTGGAATTTTATTCAAGATTGCTTGACGATGCGACATATAAAAATGCTGCAATCGTAGGACTTGCTAATACTTATTACGAAATGGCAAGAGATACGGCAGATTCAAGAGATTATACAACCAATAAAGATGTATATTTGGCTTATGATTACGTAAACGAAGCTATCCAAAGAACACCTAATGATTTAAAACTTCATTTGGCTAAGATTAAATTGGCTAAGTTAACTCACCAGCCTGAATTTACTGAAGAAAATCTGAACTATATTGTTCAATCGGCTTCAAACAGTTTGGTTGATACAGTAATCAAAGGGGAAGCTTATCTTTCTTTAGGGCGAGAAGCTGACGCTATTTATACATTTGAAAATGCAATCAATTTTGCAAACAGTATTGATGATGAATTGTATTTGTCTGAAATTCTTGTTCAGCATAAACAATTCAGAACCGCAAGAAAAGCTTTGGAAAAAGTTTTGATGGCAGATTCTGATAACAGAATCGCATTAAACGGTTTGCACTACATAGATTTGTGCGAAATGAAATCAAATGAATTCTTTGAAATTGCTCTAAGACAATTTAAAGAAGGCAATTATGCATCAACAATCGAATACTGCAACAGAGCAATTGATTTCTATCACAATGCTCCGTCAATTGCAAAACTCAAAGCTCAGGCTTATGAAGCAGAGAAAAACTATGAAGGTGCAGTTAAATATTATAAACAATACTTATCATTAGCACCAAATGCTTCAGATAAATCTGCAGTTGAACAAAGAATTCAATTGTTCACTCAGCAAATGTAAACATACAAATAAATATATATGGTAGAGGGCTGTCATTGCAAGCGTAAGCGAAGCAATCCAGCCTTTTACTAAATAAAACGGGATATGAAAAAAAAATTTGATATACGAAAGACATTTGAAACATTTTTAAGGCAGCCTTTAAGCGTGTTGACAGAAGGCTTGTTTCAAATTGTGAATATTGAAGGAGCAAATATCTTTGATAAAGAAAAATCCTTTAACATTGATTTTGTAAACGGTAAAACACAACTAACACTAGTAAATAATCCAAAAATGTATAATTTACTCCAGACTGTTCTTTGGAAAAAGAAACTACTTGGGCAGAAGGAAAAAACCGCAAAATAATATCATTGCAAATAATTATTGTCATTGCAATGACTTGGGGATAAATATTGTTGTCATAATAATATTTTTATATTATAAATTATTTATGGCAAATTTTATGCAGGCAAAATTTATACAAAGTGCGGAAAAGCTATCTCAATGTCCGAATTTTAAACTACCCGAATTCCCGCTTCTGGGGCGGTCTAATGTCGGAAAATCTTCATTTATAAACGGAATTTCAAATAATAAAAAACTTGCCAAAACATCTAATACCCCCGGCAAAACAAGGTTAATCAATCTTTTCAATTTTAGTGATAAATTTATTATTGCGGATTTACCCGGATACGGATATGCAAAAATATCTAAAGAAATTCAAAACCGCTGGCAAAAAAATCTTGAAGAATATTTACTCAAACGTGAGGATATAAAATGCTTGGTGCAGCTTGTTGACGGGCGGCACGAAATACAAAAAAACGATTATCAAATGCGTGAATGGGTAAGTGCATACAATTTACCGATAATAACAATTGTAACCAAAACAGACTGCATTTCGTCACATAATAAAGTGGCTCAGGCAATTGCTCATGTAAAAAAAGAATTCGGGGGAGATGTTTTCCCTTTTAGTGCAAATAATAATCGATATAACAGTGACATTTTGGAATATTTTCTTGCTTTAGCAGGCAAATTACCCGAGCAAATCCTATAAATAAGGGATATACTATATTTGTATTTTTTTTAAAATATGAATATGGATTATTATGCATCATTAGAACATGAAGACAAAGAACTAAAAGCCGTCGGACTTGAATTGATGTTTTTAACACCTGAAAAATACTCCTCAGAAGACGGCATAACGGCTGTTGAATTGTCTAAACGCGTAAATATTCCTCTTGAAACAGTAAAGAAAAAACTGACAATTCTTAAAGAAAAAAATATTGCAATAGTAAAGGGTATAAACCCAAAATATTGGACTTTCGATCAATATAATTTTCAAAGATTGCCCGAAGATGATGATATATTCTTACTTCTTTGCAGTTTTGACGATGTGGATTTTGATAAATTTTTCACTTATTAAAACTCAAAAAAGTCTATATTTTTAGAAACTAATATGTTATTATAAAAATTGCACAGCACAGGAGTTTAAATGACAAATTCGGCAAATCAATTACAAAAACCGCTAACGACAAAAATAAACGATGCCGGCAATATTGAAATTGGAGGTTGCGACACAGTTGAACTTGCCGAAAAATATAATACTCCGTTATATGTAATTGATGAAAAAACTCTGAGAACAATTTGCGCTGATTATAAAAAAGCATTTGAAAAATACCCAAAAACAAATATAATGTATGCTTCAAAGGCACTGTGCACATCAGCAATTGCAGCTGTTTTAGATGAAGAAGGTTTTGGTTTTGATACCGTTTCGGGCGGAGAAATTTATACTGTCCATAATGCCAATGTTGATATGAGCAAAGTATTATTTAACGGGAATAACAAATCTTTTGAAGAACTCAATCTTGCGCTTGATTTAGGAGTAGGCAGAATTTCTGTTGATAATTTCTATGAACTTGCACTTTTAAATACAATTGCACAAAGTAAAAATAAAATTGTTGATATTTTATTAAGAATTACCCCGGGGATTGAGTGTCATACACATCAATATATTCAGACAGGGCATTTGGATTCAAAATTCGGTTTTGACTTAACGCAAATTGATGATGCGATTGAATTAATATTGAATGAATACACAAATTTAAAATTACACGGTTTGCACGCTCATATCGGCTCTCAAATATTTGAAACAAGCATTTATGCGGACGAGGTTGATATATTGTGCAAAGAACTCTCTCGGATTGATGATAAATTCGGTTTAAAACTTGATGAAATAAATATTGGCGGCGGTTTAGGGGTAAAATATACACAAGGGGATAATCCGCCTTCTACCTATGAAATAGGCGAAATTATAATTAACAGCCTGCATAAAGCAATCGAAAAATATAATATTGACCCGCCTTCTCTGTTTTTAGAACCCGGACGCAGCATAATATCAACTGCAGGAATTACTTTATATACAATAGGAAGTTCAAAGCAAGTCCCACACGGTAAAAAATATGTGTCAATTGACGGAGGGATGGCTGATAATCCGCGTCCAAGCCTGTATCAGGCAAAATATTATGCTCAAATAGCCAATAAAAAAGAAACTGATGAATTAGAACTTGTTACAATTGGCGGCAGATTTTGTGAATCCGGAGATATATTGATTGAAAATGCACAACTTCCCAAACTTGATGAAGGTGATATATTATGTGTTTATAATACAGGAGCATATAACTATTCAATGGCTTCAAATTATAACAGAGTTGAAAAACCTGCCATTGTGTTGGTAAATAATGGTCAATCCGAAGTAATTGTAAAACGTGAAACTTTGGATGATTTAATAAGATGTGATGTAATTCCTGATAGGTTGAAAAAATATGAATAATATGTTAACAGGTCTGCAGAATTTAATAGTTGATTGGCATTCTTTTATCAAAGGCGCATTTGGGTGGAAGAATATTTTTGAAGTACTGATAATCGTAGCAATTTTAGTACTTATTTACCAAAAATTTATTAAAAATTCTCAATCTGAGAAATTTGTAAAAGGTGCATTTGTCCTTGTATTTATATGGATTTTAAGCGAAATTTTAATCACAATAGATTTACAGATTTTAGGGGTATTTTTACGTTCGGTTGTATTGTTTGTTTCTTTGAGCTTGATTGTTATATTCCAGCCTGAACTAAGAAAACTTTTAGGTTATTTGGGACAGGTTGATTTTATCAAAAGATTACTGTCAAACAGTAAAACTTCATCTGCAGGAAAATCAATCGATGTAATAAAAGAAGTAACCGAAGCGGTTAAGTATTTATCAAAAACGCACACAGGTGCATTGATGGTTTTTCAAAAAGACTTGAGCAATACATTTAAAGATGTCGGGACAATATTAAATGCGGATGTTTCAACAGAATTGATATTGACAATTTTTCATGTCAATACCCCATTGCATGACGGTGCAATAGTAATTAATGGAGAGAAAATAATTTCTGCAGGAGTGCTTTTGCCATTGACAGAAGACCCGAAACTCAGTTGGAAATACGGTACACGCCACAGAGCCGCAATCGGAATGACTGAAACTTCTGATGCAGCTTGTCTTGTGGTCTCGGAAGAAACCGGAGATGTTTCCATTACAATGGACGGAAGTTTAAAAAAATATGATGATATACCGACCCTAAAAGCAGATTTAGAAAATATTTTAGGGCTAAAGAAATTGAACGAACAAGATAACAATAAAATTTTCAATTTAGAAAATTTAATTTCGAAAAATAAAAAAACAGAAAAAAAGAATGAGAAATAATAAATTATTAAAAATTGTAAGAAAATTATTTATGATAACCTTCGGTGCAATAATTACCGGCTTTGCACTTGGTTCATTTTTATCCCCAAACGACATAATTGACGGTGGAGTTATCGGTGTATCAATGATTTTGAGCAATGTTTTTAAATATAATCTTGGTATACTTATTGTGATTTTGAACCTGCCATTCATATTAATGGCATGGAAAAAAATGGGAACAAGGTTTGTATTGTTCACGGCTTATGCAAACATCGTTTTGGCACTGGCAACAAATTATTTTCACGATATACACGCAACAAACGATTTGTTATTAGCAACAGTGTTTGGGGGAATAATTTTAGGTGTGGGAGTCGGTATAATATTGAAAAGCGAAGCATCCCTTGACGGAACAGAAATGCTATCATTAATTGTGTCAAGAAAATTCGGATTTTCGGTCGGAGAATTTATATTATTCATTAATGTTTTCATTTATGCTGTTGCAGGTTTAGTTTTTGGTTGGGAGAGCGCAATGTACTCTGTTATGACATATTTTATCGGTTCCCGAGTTATTGACAGCGTGATGGAAGGCTTTAACAGTTCTAAATCAGTCAGAATAATAAGCGATATGTCAGAACAAATCGGAGAAGAACTTATTGATAAATTAAATATCAGTGTCACTTATCTGCAAGGTGTAGGGGGGTATTCGGGATTGAATAAAGAACTGATTTATTGTGTAATCTCTCGTTTAGAACTCCCGAAAATGTTGGATATAGTCAAAGAAATAGATCCGAAAGCATTTGTTTCTGTTGTAGATGTGCATGAAGTCTACGGCGGCAGATTCAGAAAAAAGTAAGATAATAATTACCTAATCAATTTACTTGTTCGGCAATTTATTTTAACTCAAACTCAACTCGGTTTCACTTTATACCGGTCTTGCTCGTTACAAAACAAAGCCGAGGGTTACTCCCCGGCTGTTTGCTATACTATACATATCTATGAATAAAATCAAACGAATTAGGATCATAGATACTTGTTTTGCGTATAAATTCTATATGGGCTTTTGATGGCAAATGATTTCCTTTTGAAACTTTTGGTAAAACCTTTTGCGCAACTTTTACACCTTTGTTGAATAAATATTTTAAACCACTAAATCCAAGACATGCAATTCTCATAAATTTCCCCTTTCGACTTTCTGATAAAAATAATAATACCCGTATATTAGTAAAGTATTTTTTCAAGATAAAATTGCTTTTTGGACATGTTATAGGTTAACAATACTTAATAAATTTTACAAATTAATCGTTTGCGAAATATTTTTTTCAATGTTATTATAATCAAGGAAGGGAGTAATATGGAACATTGGGTTTATACCGTTTCACTATTCGGACATAGCGTATCATTCAATGTTGATACAATTTTAACGATGTGGGTTTCTATGCTTCTATTAATTATATTGGCTTTTTTGACAACAAAAAAGCTTGATATGGTTCCAACAAAACTTCAATTTATCGGCGAAGGTCTGATAAAATATTTTAATAACACCGCTAAAACAAGCATGGGAGATGATAATGCGCAAAAGCATATTGCTATTATTCTGACATTATTTATGTTTATTTTAACGGCAAATCTTTTCGGGCAATTACCTTTAAGATTGATACATCTTTCAAGCGGAGAACTTGCATCTCCAAACAACGATATAAATATGACCGCAGCTATGGCGATTGTTGTATCAATCTATTATATATATTACGGTGTAAAAAAGAACGGATTTAAGTTCTTTTTTAAAGGATTGGGCATAGACGGAATAATAATAACACTTGTTGACACATTAGAGTTGTTTGTAAGACCTTTTTCACTTGCACTTCGACTTTTTGCCAACATATTGGCAGGCGAATTGTTAGTTTCAACTTTTTTAGGACTGTTTTCGCTTGCATTGCCGCTACCGTTTATGTTATTTGAATTGTTTGTTGCTTTGATTCAAGCATTGGTATTTACGCTGTTATCAACAACATACATTTCAATGGCAATTCAGGAAGAATAAAATTAGTGAAACGGCATTTCGTGAATCGTGAATTGTCAGTTTCATAAAAATAAAAAATATACGGTCGGTTCACGA
>CACXFH010000025.1 GCA_902766975.1 uncultured bacterium
AAATCAACTTTTCGCCACGGCTCAAAGTGATTTTCTACCCTCTCCCGTTGGTAGAGGGCTTCGGAGTGGTATTCCGACATGGTATGCTGATGTTGTTATTGCAATGACATTATTGTTCCTCCCCTTGTTAGGGGAGGTTAGGTGGGGTTTAGAACCTTCCATTGCGTATGAAAGCGAATTGACACCCATACCTTACCACCTCTCGAGAAACGTGACATTTAGTCACCTCTCTCTCGGCAGAGTCCTAACGAGGGAAGGGAACAAAAATTCCTCCCCGATGGGACTCTGCCGAGCAAAACGATTGAGTATCGTTTTGTGAGAGGTAGTTAGGAGGGGAACATTAAGTGAATCCCCTTGCCGACTACATTCTCGCAGCAATCAAGAGAAATATCTACCGGTTTACATTTCCGAGCCAACGAAATTCGTCATCAAATACATAAGGACCGTATGTATAGTTGCCTTCAGAGTTTTTCGTCAAAGTATTTCCATAATACGTTGTATAATTTCCATTGGAATCCTTAGCATAATTGCCGTTAGAATCAACCTTGACTAATTCACCCCAAGAATCTTTTACTCGCTTGTATAAAGCTGCTGTACGGTTTATTACCAAAATTAAAGGTTTGTTGTGTGTAGTAATCCCTTTGTATTGTGCATAGTTAACATAATTTATTCAAAGAATTTATAAAAATGAAAAAATTGAAAAGGATTAATTTTTATTCCTTTTTCCAAAAATGCTGCAAAAGATGCTGCTAATTCTTTCTCCGTCAGATTTTCTTGTTTTTTCAGAAATATTTTGTATTGAGTGTGGATTTTTATTGCAGAAATAAAATATGTCGGCACATCCATAAGTTCTGCCAGTTTATATGTTCCTTGGGGCAATTTTATTGTGCGAGAGAAAAGTTCTTCAGTTATTACTCTGGAATCATTATTTTGCGAAAGTCTGTCGCCGGCTATAAATACCGCATCTCCGTTATTGAGGTTTTCTTTCAATTCTATTCCTGTATTTAGCCCGATATCTTCAACATTAAATATTGTAACAGGAAAATCCACTTTCACAGATTGAAGGAAATTATTGAAAATTTGACTTTGTTTATTGCTCATAAAAATATTTATGTTGAAATCGGGTTTAGTTTTGGTATTGCATAAAAAAGCCTGCATTATCTCGATATTGCCTATATGATTGCATATAAAAAATACTCCGTGCCCTTTTTGTATATCACTAAATAAAAGTTTTTTATCCGATTCATTGTCATAAACAATTTGATTTTGGTTAAAATTTCCGCTTAATACCAGCATTTTATCAACAAGAGAATTTGCGTAAGATAGTATATGTTTAAATTGGTTAATTAAATTTGGTTTCAGGTTAGTGTAGTTTTTTATTATTTCAAAATATTCTTTTGAGTATTTTCTTATATCCTGCGCAAAAATAAAAGTAAATCCCGTGACAAAAAATGCGATTAAATATAAAACATTTTTCCCGAAAATTTTATACAAAAACCATGATATGCGTAATCTGTTTTTTCCTGCTGAGTGTTCTTTGATATTAAACCATTTGTCAGAATCAGTTGGATTATTGTCGTTTTTGTTAAATAACAAGTAACCCGTTAAATAAGATGTTAATATTCCCCAAAGCAGTACACAAGACATAGAACTCAACAATTTAAATCCGCAAAAAGTTAACATCAAAAATGAAAAACACGTAGTTATACATGATACAAAAATCGCACTTTCTGTTTTTTCTTCTGCATTATTTCTAAAAATGGAATAATCTATTGTAAATCCCAATACTAAAAATATTGTAATTATGCTGAATAAATTTATTTCTTCGTATAAAAGAGATGTTAATAAAATTGAAACAGCGACTCCGCAAATTGGCGCAGTTAGTAATTTGATTGCTCTTTTGCCGTCATATAAGCAGGTCAACAGCGCAAAGAGCATAATAATTACAACAGGAAATAATATCAGTAGTACATGTCTGTAATGCCTTATATACTGCGTGATATCCGATTGAAAATTTATAATATGAGCATTTTTATTTTTAATATTAATTTTTTTATCGCCAAATACAATTATCATTGATGTATTTTTATCAAGCATAAATTCTTCTAAATCGGAAGTGTCAAATCTTACGGGAACAAATTTGGTATTTTTTAAATTATTGATTTGTTTTGCGGAAAGTATTTGGGAGTATTTATTCAGGTTATTTTCATATAATTTTTTTATAAGATTGAAATTTTCTTTTTGAGTTTCTTCAGACGGAAAAATTTTTGATAATGATATATAGTCTATACCTTCGTTATCCAGATCTTTTGTAACATTTTCTTCTGTTAAAACAATTTTATCTTTGTTTTGACTTTTTACTGTAATAATTTGAATATTTGTATTTTCTCCGGAAATTTTTTTGTATAACATTTCAGCTTTGGCAAGCGTTTTAGACGGGTTATATAATGCGGTTAAGTTATCATTGAAAGAAAAATGGAATATTCCTGCAAAACTCAATACACAAAGTAAAATTAAACAAATTTTATACAAATTTCTGTTTGGTTTATATGTTTCTATCGGTGCGGAAATTTTAAAACAAGGATAAATATACACAACTGCAAAATAAATTCCGGTAAGACCGAATATTATAAATATTGCTATTTGTTTGAGCAAATCAATTCCTGTCATGTATAATAAAGCAAACGGAATTATAGTAGTCAGCAGGCTAAAAGACAGATTTTTAATAAATTTACGGTTAATTTCCCCTGCAAAAAAGTAATGATATGAGTAATCTATGCCGATTCCTATTAATGTTGAGGAAAATACCATTGTAATAATTTGGAAACAGTCAAACCATAATTTTACAGCAACATAACCCGATAACAATCCGAATGTTATGCTAAGTGTTATTGGTAATAATAATTTTAAATTCCTGAAGTATTTGTGTGTGAGAAATATTATCATTATTATCGAAAGAAGGCAAATAATATTGATATCATTTGTACAGCGTGTGCTTGTATAATACGAGTGAATCGGGGTTCCCGCAAGATAAATTTTCGAGTACTTATTTGAAAGTTGCTTTTGAATACTAATAAGCCGCCTGATTTTCTGATTACTTAAACTTAGTGACAGAGCTTCGTTATTCTTGATTCTATAGTCTGCACAATCATAATATTTATTTCCTGCAAAATTAATTTCATTATGGTTTTTGATATTTGACATAATAAAATCATCAAGCAGTAAATACGGGTCTTTATCAAACGTATTCAATTGGATTATTGCAGGATTATACAAATTTTTAAGACTGTTTTCATAAACTTTATCATATTTTTTATTTATCAAAAGTTTTTTTGTTTTTGGGGATAAAAAGTTTGTGCTTTGAGCGAGGTATTGTTCTAATAATTTTGATATATTCGGGTTAGTTGACTCAAAATAATTCTTATCGATTTTTTGATTAAAATTCTGTTTTAATTCTTCCAAATCAGATTGATTATCTGCTTCAAAAACAACTTTAATTACGGAAGATGATTTGTCTGCAATAGCAATAATATCCGAATAATTGGTTACATTAACCGGTAATAGTGTTCTCATTAAATTTGTTTCAATTTGTTTCTTATTCGTTATTCCGATAAGGCATAGGATAATACATATTATAAATAAAATCAACAGTCTTATTTTATAAACCATAGCACTGTCCTATTACCGTTTGTTTGCCAAATACTTATTTTATTTATATAGTCAGTTCCGTCAATTGTAATAGAGGTTATATAATCATAAGATTTTGATTGTTTTTTGGGTTTCATCCCCAAAGACCATTTTTTAAAATCCCCTTCAAAAAAGAAATTAAATTCCCTATCAATTTTCGAATACTTTTTTGTTGAAATTGCATTTATAACGTCATTAATCTGCTTGTAATTTTTATTGGTATAACTTATTGTTGATTCAACCGGCTGCAGGGTATGAAAATGCACCCCTTTGTTTACCGTAAATTCAAAATCTCCCGATGAAACAAGCGGTTTTGAAATATTTTGCAGATGTTTTTCCTGCCTAAATTTACATTTAATACTGCCGATTTTGGGGATTTGTTTAATTATACCGTCTAAATCTGAGGGATGTTCATATACATTCCCGAATGTCGGGCTTATTGCGAAAAAAATAAATATAAGTAATATAATAATTTTATTTTTCATCACTCAACCTTTTTATTGCCAACTCAAGTCTTCGAGGCGGAGTATAAATGCTTTGCATTGTAGTAGTGTTAAGGCAAATTTGCATCGTTTGACCTTCAAAAATCTTATCTCCGGAATTATTAAACATTGTATATTTAATATCCAGTGCAGGTTCAATTGATATTATATCGAGTCTTAAAGTCAAATTATCTCTGAAAAGAGCAGGTTTAATATATTTCACTTTTATTTTGGCAACGGGATAAGCAAATCCGTCAGATTTCATATCCATATATGTATAGCCCAATTTATCAAGTAATTCACAGCGAGCTTGTTCCATATAGCGCATATAATTGCCATGCCATACCACATTCATCGGATCTAAATCCTCAAAAGAAACTTTTAGATGATATTCAAACTGATATAAGCTCATTTGCTATACTCCTTTAAATATATTTTCGCATAAAAATGTCCCTGATGCATATTTTTCGTTATCGGAATAATATTCGTAGTAAACTTGTTTTTCATTATGTTCAAGTTTTAAATTTACAATGCAGTCTTGCTCTATTATGTTGGAAAATTTAATTCGCTTTATTTGTCCCTGACCTAAAGACAAGTTAAAATACATATTTGCCAACTCTTTTGCTATATATAATTGAACAACCCCGGGAACGATTTTAAATTCATCAAAATGCCCTTTAAAAAAATTGCATTGTCGGTAGAAGAAAATTTTGTATATTACTCTGTTTTCGCTTAATTGCCTGTCTAATATAACAGGGAGTGACAGGTTTAAATCAAATAAACCGGTAATCAAATCTTTATTTATTTTGCCTGATTTTGTCATCGGAATTTGGTCAATATATTTCCATTTTTGCGGGATGATTTGTGAATATTTGTTTAAGTGTTGTTTTAATTTTTTGGTAAGATTTGTTATGTTATTTTTAAGCAAATATTCTTGTCCTGATTTTGATAGTGCGCAAAGGCAGGCTAATTTATCAGAATGCTTTAGAATATAGCAATTTTTAACAAATTCGCACAGTTTAAGATTTTGTTCAAGTTCATCCGCATTCACACGTTTATCGTATATTTTAAAGAGGCGGTCCGTTCGGTTTTTGATTTTGAGTAAATTGTTGTTTAATTCAACCCTGTCGTTAATTGCTATTTTGCTCTCATAAAAATACTCCGATTCGACTTCTGCATTATCGGCATTTATTTTTAATTTTACGTTTTTAAATAATTTAAAATCATCACTATAATGGGTTTTATGTGCGATTACTCCTGTTTCTGTGCTGCCGTATATTTCAATTATTTTTGATTGTTTTTCGAGCTTTTCAAAAATTTTCTCATCCAATTTTGAGCCTGCGCTGATTATATATTCGGGCGGAATTTTAAAAGGGACTTCAAATTTTGGAATTGCACTTAAAAAAGTTGGAGTAGTAACAAGTACGGTGTTTTCTTTTTCAATGTCCTCAGGATGTGATATGGTTTTCGTTCCTATAATTTGTCCGTTGTAAAGGGGGGTCATAAGATGAAATGTCATTCCGAAAAGGTGTGTCATTGTTGTTGTTGATACAAAAGTAAAATTTTTATTTTTTAAATTAAATTCTTTTCCTATATCTTCTGCTTCGCATATCAGGTTATATAAAGATTTTTTGATGTTTTTAGGTTTGTCTGATGAACCCGAGGTGTAAAAATTTATTATTATCTCTTTTGGATTAATCTCGGGAAATTTGTAATCGTTTATATCTGTTTTGGTGTTTGTATCTAAAATATCATATTCCAAATCAAGAGTATTCAATCTTTTTCTGTCGGATATTAAATAAATATTTTTTTTGCAAAATATTAAGGCTAAAAATTGGATTATAAAATCAAAATTATTTTCTTCTGTTATTACGACATTTCTTTTTTTATCGGTTATATAAAAAATTTCGGAGGCAATAAGTTTTTTTAATTCTGAATATGTATACCTCTTATCCCCGTTATTTACGGCAATTTTATCATCATATTTATTTGTCGCAAAAATATCCGGCATTAAATAATCCCTCTCTGTTGAAGTATTTTTCTTACAATGTATTCTACCCCAAAAACGACTCCGACAAGCAAATATGAAACAAATCCGTTATAAATCATCCAGATGTTATCGGATAAAAATATTGTCCAAACTGAAATTATGAAATTGATAAAAGTAAAGCCGCACCACAAATATGTGACTTTTAGGGTGTAATTCAGGGCAGGTTTTTCAAGTTTATCCCCGCACAATCTTGCAAATTTTTGTATAACTGTTTCTTTGGCAAAAAGTGAAAGAAAAAATATAAGAAAAATTCCAAAATTGCATATCGGAGGATAAAATTTTAAAAATACAAACCGCTTAATATAAAATAAAAAAACAATACATAATGTGATTAAAATTGGTGTAAAATGTTTAATCTTACCCATTTTCATATCCTTATAAAAGATTATAAATTGCTTCAACTACATCATTCAGTGTTTGAATTTGTTTAAATTCTTTCGGTGAAATACGTTTATCCGTAAATTGCTGCAAGCGTACCGCCAAATCAACAGCATCAATACTATCTAAATCTAAATCCGAAAACAAATTAGCATCAGCCTTGAATAAAGATTTGTCAATTTCAAATTCTTCTTCCAAAATTTCGCATAATTTATTGTATATTTCATCTTTAGAATATTTTTCATCCATTGTGTTGAGTCCTTATAAAATCTGCAATTGTTTTTACCGAATAAAATATTTTTTTGTTTTCGTTTTTG
The DNA here is from genome assembly GCA_902766975.1 of uncultured bacterium. Taxonomy (GTDB): domain Bacteria; phylum Cyanobacteriota; class Vampirovibrionia; order Gastranaerophilales; family Gastranaerophilaceae; genus Zag111. The sequence goes on from CACXFH010000025.1 coordinate 6,915, forward strand.
TCTTTACTTAACGTTAGATTAAACTCTTTTTTCAAAGCCATACCAAGTTCCAATGCGTCAATGGAATCAAGCCCTAATCCGTCATTAAATAAAGCTTCGTTATCTTCTATATCTTCAGATAAGATATCTTCCAACTCCAGTGAATTTATTATTATTTGTTTTATTTTTTCTTCCAGTTCCATATTTGCATTATAGCATAAAAAGTTATTTCTTATTTTTATACAGAGTTTTGGTAATTTGTTTGGTGATTTGGGTGCGGAATGTTACATCTTCAGGGTATTTTCGCAGTTCTGATGTTGTATTAATTTCACCCGAATAATCAATATTGAATAGCACTGTTTCTTCCCCTGCCTGATAAAACGGCTGATTAATTTGTAAAAAATCGAAACTAGTTTTCATATTCAGCATTACTATATTTCTTTCGGATTTTTGTGCAATTAATGCTGCTCCCCGTCTGATTTTTGGGGTTTCAAATTCTCTGTGCCGAATTCCCATCGGGAAAATTATTACGTTGAAACCTTCATTTAATTTTTCACATGCTTTATTTAGCCAAACATCTATAGTTGAAGCTTCCGGAATAAAAAGAGTTTTGACTACCCCTTTTAAAAAAGGATTTTTCGTTAACCTTTCTGCCACAAAACAGGTAGAATTAGGAATAAGTGACATTAGGATAATAATATCCGCAAAACTCGGGTGGGTTGAAACAATTATGGAATTTTTAATATTTTTTATTTTTTCAATGTTGCTAATCTCTATTTTTAAAATTTCTGTTTTTTGTAATAGCCAAACAAAAAATTCCCACGATTTTTGTAATGTGTTATATTTTTCACGCTCATTTTTTTGAAACGGAAATATTAAATATTGAATAAATAAGGCTCCTATTCCAAAAATGCCGAATAACCCGATAACAATAGTACTACGGATAAATTTTTTCATTTTTTTATCCTTTCTATGGTATAATTTGGAGTTTTTAGTATATCTGTTTCTCCTGAAAATAATTTTACATATTTTTTTGACAAATCATTAGGGGCGATATTATTTTCTATTCTTATCAAGAATTCCTGAGAATTATCTTTATTGAACTTGCTCAAATTTAAAGCAAGTGCATAATTTTGTGATCCGTATACATCAGCATGGCAAAATAAAACATTTTCATAATCTGAAATAACAGCGGAAAGCAAACCTGCACAAATGCTGTTTTGGCAGGCTGAAATTGCCGTATAGGGAATGGATTTTTTTATGTTCATCAGGAAAAATCCGGCAGGATAATTGTGCACTGAGCCGGAAAATGTATTTGGGGATGCATCTTGAGTTTCTTTATATTGAGAAATTATTTTAATTAGCCTGTCAACTTCTCCGTAACGTGAAGAAAAAACTAAATTCTCAATATCGTCCGTATAAGTCCCCATTAGTGCTGATAGAACCATTTTATCCAAGGCGCTCAATCTTCTTTTCAAAATTGGTGATATAAAACCGAATTCAGTGTTTTCATAGTTGTCGGAATAATAAAACTTATTTATAGAGAATTTTATTAAATTTTCTTTCATGCTACTATTATAATATAAAATCAAGAGGGTTGTTTGGTTGAAAATTACGGCTTATGAAGCACTTTGCAATTTAGGTAATAATATAGAAACAATTTATCATAAAGCAATAAATGGTGATATTTCTTGTTTTGACAATCTTGAAGGGTATATAAATGAAGGTATTGTTCGTGCCGGTTTAATCAAAACTGATTTACCGATTATATATGAAAAAGATTATAATCTCCGGTGCAACAAATTGCTTTTAAAAAATTGTGAACTTTTGAAGGATAATATTCAGGATATTGGCAAAAAATATTCAAAAGACAAAATAGGGGTAATAATTGCAACAACAAATTCAGGGGTCGAAGAATTTGAAAAATCCGAAAACTCTAAACATTTTGAACTAGGTAACCCTGCTCTGTTTTTAAAATCTTATTTCAGGTTATCGGGTTTTTATGCAACCGTTTCTACTGCCTGTTCTTCAGGCTTGAAGGCATTTTCTTCGGCAAGAGATTTGTTGAACAATAATATTTGCGATGCGATAATAATAGGCTGTGTTGATTCTTTGGCAAAAGTCCCGATATATGGTTTTAATTCCCTTGAGGTTTTGTCGGATAAACCGTCTGTACCCTTCAGCAAGAATCGTTGCGGCATGAATATCGGTGAAGGTTGTGCAATATTTATTGCCGAAAATGACAGTTCAAACGGAATAAAAATCTTGGGTATAGGAGAAAGTTCGGATATCTATCATTTGACTACTCCCGACCCTCAGGCAAAAGAAGCCATAAATGCGATAAATTCAGCCTTAAATGAAGCCGGGCTTAAACCGGAAGATATCGATTATATAAATGCGCACGCAACAGGTACAATTGCAAATGATATTATGGAATCTGGTGCAATTTATAAGGTGTTTAATGATAAAACTCCTGTAAGTTCAACAAAACCGTTGACAGGACACTGCCTCGGTGCGGCAGCGGGAATTGAAACAGCGCTATGTTGCAAACTTTTGGATAGTTTCGACGGCAGATTATACCCGCATATTTTTGATAAAAATTATGACAAATCTCTGCCAAAAATGAATCTTGTCGAATTAGGAAAAAAATATCAAAAATGTAATGTTTGTATGTGTAATTCATTTGGTTTTGGCGGAACAAATGCTATTATGATTATGGGTAAAAATTATGAATAACAAAAAATATTTAGCAACAATACTGCCTCATAAAGAACCTATGATTTTAATTGACGATATTGTCGATTATTCAATTGATGAAAGATGGCTGAAATCCGTTGTTACAATTCGCAAGGACAGTGTGTTTTTTGACAATTCATTAAATGGTATAGATAGTGTTGTCGGTATTGAATATATGGCGCAAACTATCGGTTGTTATGCATATTTCAGACAAAAACTGTCTAACCCCGAAATAGGTTTTTTGCTGGGCACAAGACTGTATAACAATGCAATAAAAACTTTTGAGCTTGGCAAAACATATTATATTCTGGTAAAAGAGGTCTTTGTTGCCGAATTATACTCTTTTGAATGTTTTATATATAATGAAAATGATGAAGAAGTCGCAAGTGCAACTGTCAATGTGTACCATGGTGCAAATGAAAGTATAAAGGGAAATCTTAATGAATAAAACAGTATTAATAACAGGTTCAAGCAGAGGGATAGGGCGTGAAACCGCTATATATCTGGCAAAAAACGGATTTGATATTGTTTTACACTGTAATAAAAATAAAGAAAAGACTACAGATGTTCAAAAAATAATTGAAGAACTGGGCAGAAAAGTTCGCATTTTGCAGTTTGATGTATCGGAGCGGGAACAGGCAAAAAAAGTTTTGCTTGAAGATATTGAAAAAAACGGTATTTATTACGGTGTAGTAGTAAATGCGGGAATCACAGCGGATAATTCGTTTCCGGCTATGGAAGATGATGAATGGGACAGAGTTATAAATACAAATTTGAACGGATTTTATAATACCCTGCGCCCTCTCATTCTACCCATGATTCAGAACAGAAAAGGCAGAATTGTCGCATTGTCATCGGTTTCCGGACTTGCGGGGAATCGTGGGCAGATAAATTACAGCGCTTCTAAGGCAGGAATTATAGGAGCTGTCAAAGCATTGAGTAAAGAAGTCGCAAAAAGAAATATTACGGTAAATTGTGTAGCTCCCGGAGTTATAGAATCTGATATGACGGAAAATCTTCCGATTGAAATGGTGCAAGACGCAATTCCTATGCGCAGGATGGGAACTGCAAATGAAGTCGCAAGTCTTATAAATTATCTTTTGAGTGAAGATGCTTCATATATTACCGGACAGGTGATTTCTGTAAACGGAGGGATGTATTAATGTCCAAAAGAGTTGTAATTACAGGCATGTCGCTTGCTTCTCCTCTAGGTTGCGGAGTGAAATCGTCTTTTGAAAGATTGCATATCCTTAAAAATTGTATTCAATATGACAGTGAACTTGAAACATATAGAGGATTGCATACAAAACTTAGCGCAAAAGTTAAAGATTTTGTTTTACCCTCTGATTTTACCAGAAAAACCACGCGTACTATGGGTGATGTTGCAATAATGTCTGTTGTTACGGCTAAGGAAGCATTGGAGGATGCGGGATTATTGAATAATCCTATTATATCAAGCGGGCAAACCGGAGTTGCATACGGCTCATGCAGCGGTTCAATGGACGCAATGGCTGATTTTTATTCAATGTGCGTAAATCATGAAGTAAAAAATCTCAATTCGGGCTCTTATATCAGAATGATGTCTCATACATCGGCTGTCAATATTTCCTTGTATTTTAAAACTCATGGCAGAATAATTCCGACATCAACAGCGTGTACTTCCGGTTCTATGGCAATAGGGTACGCTTATGAGGCGATAAAATCAGGACAACAAACTATTATGATTGCAGGTGGGGCAGATGAATATTGCCCGAGTAATATCGGGGTTTTTGATGCTCTTTTCGCAACCAGTGTAAAAAATGATACCCCAAATCTTACACCCTCACCGTTTGATAAAGACAGAGACGGACTTGTAATTTCCGAGGGCGCAGGAACTTTGATTTTAGAAGAATATGAGCATGCTAAAAATCGCGGGGCAAAAATTTATGCAGAGATTGCAGGATTCGCGACAAATTCTGACGGAACACATATTACAAATCCGAATCCCGAAATGATGGCAAAAGTGATGGAAATGGCGTTAAGTGATGCCAAAATATCATCTGTAGCTATAGGGTATATTAATGCGCACGGTACCGGAACAATTAATGGTGATATTGCAGAATCTCATGCAACAAGCTCTGCGTTAGGTTGTAATATTCCCATAAGCAGCCTGAAAAGTTATACGGGACATACTCTTGGGGCGTGCGGTGCAATTGAAGCAATTATGGGTATTGAAATGATGAATAATAATTGGTTCTGTCCGACTTTGAATTTAAAAAATTCGGATAGTAAATGTGCAGATCTTGACTATATAATTGATACTCCCCGCAAAATTGAAACAGAATATATTATGAGTAACAATTTTGCTTTTGGCGGCATAAACACGTCTTTAATTTTAAAGAGAGTGTTTTAAAATATTGCGCAAATAGCAAATAACAAAGAAAATCCCACCAACATCATTATTGGTGTATCCATAGAATGCGGTGCAAAGGCTTCCGAAAATGTCATAACAGGCGGGAACAGTGTCAGAGCAATCCAAAATTCATACGGATTTGCGAATAAATCCTTATATAGTAATATAAATAATACTGCAAATAAATATACGCATAAGCTGCCCGCATAAGAACGGATATACCTTTGTTTTAAATTCCATGACGGAACTACATATTTTTTCTTGCCAAAATAAATCCCGACAGGTTCTGCTAATCCATCTCCGATTGCAACCGTAAAGACAACAATAGATGCAAGTGCAGGTAAACCGAGGTATACTTCAAACAGTTGTTTAAATATGGTTATGATGATTAATCCCGGTAATATATTCCCCAAAATAATCCATTTCAGTGTGTTTGGTCTGTCCTCAGCCCTGTCAAGCGAATTGAATTGCAGCATGAAGAATTTTGAAAACTCTCTCACAGGTTTAATCAGAACGAGGAACATTAACAAAACAAAAAGTGATTCCCAAAAATGTGGTAATATCCCGAAAGGTTTTGTAGGAGGGCTTAATAATGGTACAAGATATGCCGCAAAATGTTGAATTTTTCGGGTATAATTCACCTTAAACCAGTTATTTTTAGGAGTTGTAATATAACCTTTTTCATCAATGTTGCAGTAATGTCTGCAAATGAGCCCGCCACCCAATGATAAAATCATCATTATGGCAAGTTTGATGCACATTCTTATAAAAAAATCTTTTTCATGAAACAAGCTTGCATCAAAGAATATTGTGTAAACCAGCAATGCCGTAAATAAAACAATCCACAATATCAAAAATTGTAAATCAAAAGTTTTAGTCCATTTTTCGTTATAGTGTCCTGCCACATCTCCCGGCATCAATATATTTTTATTTCCCATATTCCACCATATAAAGTTTTTGTACCTTATAATAACACAAATTGTTATATATTTTGTTCTTGTAACATTTTTTCAGCTATACATATATCGGACGGGTAGGTAATTTTTATGTTCCTGTCATCTCCTTTGATAATATAAACATCGCACAGTCCGTTTTTTACTATAAGACCGCAATCATCCGTAAAATTTTTGTCATTTTCAGATAATTCGTGTGCCTTTTTTATTACTGACAGCTTAAATCCTTGCGGGGTTTGCATTCTCATCAATTTATCTCTGGACGGAACATTTTTAATTATGCCGTTATCGATTTCAACAATTGTATCGGAAGTCGGGATTGCAACACCTACTGCACTGTAGTTCCCCAAAGAATTAATGCAATCGGCTATAATTTGACGGCTGACAAAAGGTCTTGCGCAATCATGTATCAATACATTTGCTTCTTCATCTTCAATGGCATTTATACCAATATAAGAACTTTCTTTTCTTATTCTTCCGCCGTTTAAAAGTTTGGAAATTTTTGTATATGAATTTTTTAGAATAATTTCTTGTGCAAGCTGTTTATATTCAGGGGTAATTACGACGAAAATCTCATCAATGAGTTCGGATTTTTCAAAAATTTCGATTGTATGCTCAAGAATAGTTTTTCCTGCGATTTTTACAAATTGCTTTGGTATATCTGCGCCGAATCTGCTGCCTGAGCCTGAAGCTAATATTATTGCATAATTTTTCACTATTTTGACTCTCCGATATTATAATACCATAAATTTGTTCGAAAAATGTTTAGAAAAATTATTTTGTACAGTGTAAATTTCGGTAAAAATTTTTACTTAATTGTAACAAACTTTTTCAATAAAAATTTGAAAAATTTCATGTTTATGATAATATTGTGGCGATAAGGCACTAAGGCATTAAGGCGCAAAGTCCTTTACAAAAAATCTGAAAATGTAACGGTATACCGCTGTTTGCTTATGCCATATTGCCCAAAAATAGGTCGGGATTGCTATCCCGACATAAAATATAAATAGCAAAAGTAGTACACATTTAATAAAAAGAAGGAAAAGAAAAATGGGAAGACCGGCTCCACTGGAAAAAATCAGAAACATTGGTATTGCTGCCCACATCGATGCAGGTAAAACAACTACAACAGAACGTATTTTGTTTTATACCGGTAAAACTCACAAATTAGGTGAAGTTCACGATGGTGCTGCAGTAACAGACTTTATGGAACAAGAAAGAGAAAGAGGTATTACAATTCAATCAGCAGCAGTTACAGCTGAATGGAAAGGACATCAGATTAACATCATTGATACCCCGGGACACGTTGACTTTACAATCGAAGTTGAACGTTCTTTGCGTGTATTAGACGGTGTTGTTGCTGTATTCTGTGCAGTTGGTGGTGTTCAATCACAATCAGAAACAGTTTGGAGACAAGCTAACCGTTACGAAGTACCTCGTATGGTATTCGTTAACAAAATGGACAGAACAGGTGCTGATTTCTTCAGAGTTGTAGATCAAATCAGAAACAGATTAGGTGCTAATGCAGTTCCTATCCAATTACCTATCGGTGCAGAAGACAAATTCGTTGGTCTTGTAGACCTTATGACAATGAAAGCTGAAATCTACACTAACGACTTAGGTACTGAAATTAAAGAAGAAGAAATCCCTGCAGAACTTCAAGCAAAAGCTAAAGAAATGAGAGATGAAATGGTTGAAGCTATCGCAGGTGAAGATGATGCTTTGATGGAAAAATACTTCGAAGATCCTGATTCAATCACAAT
>CACXFH010000026.1 GCA_902766975.1 uncultured bacterium
TTTGATTCTTCAAAAGGAATCTTTCCTCGCGGCGATGGAGGTATGAGTAAATTTTATAAATATTTAATTGGACAAATTGAATATGAAGAATTAAAAAATGAATAAAAATCTCTTAATCAGCATTTAAAATGGGATTTCATCATATGTAGTATCTTTCTGCTTTGGAAATTTTTTCTCATAAAAATTTAGCAAAAATAAACCCAAGGTTGCTGAAGTATTGACAAACAATTGAGCATATAATGGGTCGTCAATTATATAATCCTCTTTTAATCTGCCATGAGCTTCTTTTGTGCAATTACTCCTTAAATCTTCAATATTTTTAGCAATATTTAGTATGCTACTTCCAATATTTCTTATATATTCATCTTCCGTCTGAGTTGGAAAATACTTAAAGCTTTTCAAAATATGTTGCGTTAGTTTATATAAAGATTTCTTACCTTCTATCTTCTTAATTTGCTCATCTTGGCATATCCTTTTTATAACTGTTTCTAATGCAGAATTTGCAAGTGCAATAGAATGAGAAGGATCTTCATAAACCTTTTTAAAGGCTTCATCAAATATTAAATTAACATCTTTATAATCAGTAGATTTGTAACTTATAATTTCAGGTACCGCATATATTATATTAGGAATTTCAACTCCAAAATCAACTGCTATCTTAAATAGAAGTTCATCATCCATATTGTGCAAAGTAGCAATTAAATTTATATTTTCTTCCTTTTCGTCTTTATATACAATTTCAAAATTAACTCCATTATATCCATTCCAACCAGTATTCCCAGCATCCCAAATAGGTTCTTGCCATTTTAGAATATAAGTTTTTACCATCTGGTATGACTTATATTCATTCCAAATTGCTTTATCAATTTTTTCTATAATTTTCATTATTTGTCTTGGTGAAGTTTTAGGCATCTTTATTCCTTTTGTATTATTATATTAGCATAAAATAAGGGGTTCACACATTAATGACAATAATTGAAAAATCAAAAGGTGAAAATGGCACGGAAAAACTGGTTGCTAAATTATGTGATGATACTTTTTTAAAACTTTGGTCATACCCAAATCCATTTAATAGCAAAGGGCAAGAGTTATGTGATGTGCTGGTTGTTTTTGAAAACAAAGTGTTTATTTTTTCAGTAAAGAATATTGAATATAATTTTAAAAAAGAAAAAAATATTGCATGGAATCATTGGAAAAGAAAAGCCATTGATGAATCTATTAAGCAAGTAAATGGTGCAGAAAGGTGGATAAAAACACACCCAAAAGACATTTATCTTGATATGAAATGCACTAAGAAGTTTCCCTTAGAAATCCCTACTGATAATGTAGAAATTTATAAAATTATTGTCGCTTTAGGTGCAGAGGAAGCATGCATCAATGATAGTACAAACAATATTACAGGTGCTCTTGCAATTACTTATTGTGAAAAATCAGTAAGACCTGAAGAACAATCTTTTCGTATTATTTTTGATAAAACGGAAAAAATACATGTTTTAGATAGTTATAATTTAGACATAATCCTGAATGAATTAGATACACTTTCTGATATTTCGCAATACTTTAAAACAAAAGAAAAATTAATTGATAAACTTTCTGTCTTAGCTTATTGTGGTGAAGAAGATTTATTAGGAAATTATTTGCAAAAGTATAAAGAATTTTCAAATTTAGATGTTTCTTTGCCCAAAGATGTTGGAGCTGTTTTTGTAAAAGAAGGTGGGTGGCAAAAAGTTGTAAAATCCTTTGAATATAAATCATGGAAAAAATCTTTAAAAGTGTCATATAACTGGGATGCACTATTGCAACTAGCTTCAGAATATGCATTAAATGATAAATTAGAAGGAAGTGGACTAGTTTTTCTTGGAAAGAGTGCTCTTTACGAAATGGCAAAAGAGCCAAGAAATATGCGAAGACTATTAGCAAAAAAAATCGCAAAAGAGGAAAATAAGAAATATAAAGGCAAAGATTTTTCTATCATATCATTGCCTTCAAGCATTGAAAATACTTATTATGTTATTCTTCAATATCCACTATGTGAACATAATGAAGAAAAAAGAGAAAATATAAAAAAAGAATTAGCAATATTATGTGAAGCTTATTCCGCTGTTGTTCCCAATGCGAAAAAAATTATAGGGATTGCAATAAATAGTTTTAGTAATAAAAAATATCTTTTTGCAGATTTTGCACTATTGGATTGTACACAAATAACAGATGATATGAAAACAACTTTTAAAAAATATGCGGAGCAATTTCATTTTTTATAGTATATTTAAAGCCATCTCCATCTCATAGTCAATTTAATCTTGTTCTGTATGTTAAATTACAGTTTGGATGCGTTTATATTGGCTATGATGCCGAGTTATTGGGAGTTTAAGGCAGATTTATAGTATAGAGATTTGCCGGACTATCTCTTGGTTGCTCGCCATCGACGTGTCTGCGCTTTCCGCCATCAGTGGCTATAGCCACAGGCGGAAAAGCTCCGCACTTGGCTCGCAATCCGCTTCTTGCACTTTTGTCCCATTTTTTGCACTCTGCTTGTTTGCCGGCATTAAACGGGCACGCGGCGACAAAGTCGCCGGCTTCAGCCCTCTGCCGGCAAGCCACTTTTGCACTAAAAACTTGTCACCCTGAACTTGTTTCAGGGTCTATTTAGCATGGAATTTAGCATTGAGCCGAGTGCAAATAAGTGCAATATAGTGCAAAAATAATTTATCTTTTAGTTTAAGATGTGTCGAAATGTCTCTGAGATTGAGATTATTTCTAAAAATTCTTTAAATAGATTTTGCAATAATCAATATCATCTTGGTTAAACCCGTCTTTCTTGTGTATATTTAAACCTCCGACATTTTTATTATATTCAATTTACTTGATTTAACAATTTATTATTTTAAAATCATTCCTGTAATTTTTATATCACAACTTTCGCTTAATTTTTTTATTGCAGATGATTCTTTAATTTCAAAATATTTTTCTTTTTTTTAAATTGTAAATATATGTAAAAACTAAATAAAAAATCCGCAAAAATTTTGTTTATGATTTTTATAATCATCTTAAATGAGGTTAATTATGCGGATTGAAAGCCTGTCTTATTTTAACATAAATAATAATTATCATTCTAATAATAATGCTAAAAGCATAAAAGCCCCTATATGCGTTTCTGTAGTAAATAACAAAAACATTTCTTTTAAAGGCGTCAGAGATATAGTTGAAGAGCACCTTGAAAAGGGGAAAAAGCTCTTTAATCAGACCAAGGAAAGTTTGTCTGATTTTTCCAAATTCTTTAGTAAAAATCACGTCGAAATTACAAAAGAACAGGCAGAATTTATTAAAAGTTATGAAGATTTAGAAAAACAAATCAAAATAAAGTATGCAAAAAAAATTGCAGCCGTAAAAGACGGTTTTTGGGATAATTTTACTAATGGCTCTGAAAAGAAACGAGCGAAATTAAGACAAGAAGAACATCGTGAACTTGCAGTTGCATATCAATACCAAAAAGTTTTTGAAGAAAGAGAAAAAGAGTCACTTGAGTTGAAAAAGCAATTTGCTTTAATGGCGAATGATTTGAATTTTAGTAAGGAAATAATAACAGCGTTTGAAAATGCAATGACAACTAATCAAAAGCGAATTGAAATTGCAAAAAGAAAGCAGGAATTAGCAAAAAATTCAGGTTTTAATTCAATTGCAGGATATAATAATGAGAAAATGGCACTTCAAAGCGGATTTATAGATAGACTTGATGACGAAAAAGCCGGAAAACTTATTTCGGAAAATTTGCCTAACGCAATCCTTTTTTACGGACCTACCGGTTGCGGGAAAACAACATTTGCAAAAGCACTTGCACAAGAAGCAGATTGTAATTTCGTTATACTTTCTTGCAGTGGCAGACAAAAAGATAGAGAACAACAGTTTATGGATAAAATGTATGGTTATAGCGATGAAGACGGAAATGAATATTTAGGTATTGCTGACAAGGCTCAACAAAATTTCTTAAAAACCGGACGAAGAACAATTGTTCTGATTGATGAATTTGACAGATTTTTTGGCAAAGATGTTTCTCCTCGATTTATAAACGGTTTAAAGGGGATTATGGATAAATGTTCACAAGAAAATCATATTACATTTTTTTTAACCTCTAATATTCCGCAAAAAATTCCGTATGAATTGAGGAATTCACACAGAATTGGTATAATTGTAAATCTTGATCCTCCTGATAGAGCGAATACCAAACAGGTCTTGGAATATTATCTGAATAATACTGTAAAAGAAGATTTGGATTATGATAAAATTTTGAATGTGTTATTTGAATATGCTCCTGATGAAATTTATAGCAATACTCATTTAAAAAGTATTTGTGATATTGCGGCTGAAGAAATCAAGCCTGCCGATATTCCTCTTACAACCGATATGGTTTTGAAGGCTATCAGACAGCACGAACAATCAAGCGATAACCCTGATTTAATCAGAATTACAAAAACTTATCTTGATTCATACGAAAAAGATAAGTTAAATATATAAGGATAAAATTATGCAAATTTCCAAACTAACATTTGCAAACAATCAAATAAATAATTCTTCCCGACCAATTAATAATAAAAAAAATAATCTGCTGACAATATCTGGATATCTTGGCGGTGGGGTTGCCGCAACGGAAGGTATATTTTTTATTAAGGATTATTTGGGAGAAAAAAAAGAATATAAAAATGCGCAAAACAGAATTAATGAATTATATAAACATGAAGTTGAAGATTCTATCGCATCTCAGTTAAAACAGTTGAAAAAACAGGGAAAATCTGTTACTCAAAAAGATCGAGAATCAATAAGGCAATTCACTGAAATGAGTATGAAACCTATAAAAGAAAATATGCTCAGAAAAATTAAAGATTACAGAAATCAATATCTTATAAAGTGGGGCTTGATTTCTGCCGGCATAGGTCTTGTTGTTGGTGCCGGTGCTAAATTAATAGTAAATCAATTATCTCAAAAAAAAAGTTCTGATGTGAAAATAAATGAAGAAAAGAAAATATACAATCAAGACTATTATTTTTATAATCAAACAAAAAGTAGGATGCTGAGTTTTACAGGTGTACTTGAAGAATATGCTGATATGCTTACCGAAAATCAGATAGAAATATGGAGCGCATATACAAGCGGGGAAAACCCATCCCCAAAAGAACTTAAACAGGCTGAAAAAATTGCATCATATAAGTTAAAAGATTGGCCTAAAGGTATAAAAAAATATAAAGGCAGAGCAAGTTATGTAGGAGATAAGTATTTACCTTACAGATTTATTTCAAAGCCCACAAGCGATCGGGAATATCAAATGATGGTTTTAAAACAGGATTTTTATGTTCCGCCAAAACCTCCTAAATATTATAGACTTTATCAAAAAATTTTTAATACCGATACCTATAAAGCCGTAAAAAATGATACTATCCCATATATTAGAGCCGGATTAAAATTTGAAAGGATGGAAAATATTGTAAATAAAATCAGATTAGAAAATTATCAAAAAGAAAAAACTATATATGATATGCAAGCCAAAAAACAATTATCTTTAGCTTGTATAAAATCAAAAATTAACAGAGATTTTTTAATAGATTTTAATTCTGAAGATAAAAATGCGAATGTTTTAAACTCAATTCTTATAGAAAGTAAAGATAAAGAGGAACGCAAAAAAAATATTCAATGGATTGTAGCAAAAACCAATTCTCATTATGTATATATTCAAGATAAAAATGACTCTAATGATACACGTGTAAACCAAATTTATACAGTATTGGAAGAAGCGGTTTCAAATTTTAAAAAAGATGGTAAAAGAACACTTTTAGTCGTCGAAAATTTTGATAAACTTTTAGACAAATCTTCTGATAATGAGGAAATTGTGGGTGATTTAAAAGATTTGTTGTGCAAATTAAGTTCGGAATATCATACAACGCTACTTTTTGAAGCAGGTAATACAACAAATATGGATCCTATTGCATTGCAAAATCATAGAGTTACAAAATATAATCTTGATAAAGAAATTCCGATTGAAGAACTTAAGAATTTTCAAAATGAATTTATAAGATCAAATATTCGTAAAATACCGGATAATGATGGGTTTCAGTATAAATATATTCCGTTTAAAAATGAATATATAGATTTATATTTGGGGGATTTTGGGTACAGTAAAGATATTCTGTGGGTTAACAGCAGCAATAGTACACAAATTTCCGCAGTTTTGAATAATTTAGAGGGTATAAAAATGATACCAAAATTTAAAGATATTAAGAAAGTTAGATTTCCAAAACCTGATGATATGGAAAAATTGGAAGATTTTGCTTTAAAAAACACAATGTTTAAAACTCTTGATAATGAATATATTTTTGAATACATAAATGAAAGTCTGCATTAATTTTTTGAAATTTATTATGTCAAATTTACACACAATTCATTTATTTATATAACGGCATTTAAACCTCTTTTTTGATATATCTTAAGTTTTTCTTGATTATTATTCAATACGGCTTGTTTCTCTTTTTCTGAGTTGTAAATTGCATTACCTGCAAATAAATTTAAAAATATTGCGACTGCACCGATTATAACTTTTAAATATTTTGGAGATTCCTTTAAGATTTTATCATTTTTTAACATATCTGCAATTAATATGTCGGAAAGAACTATGCCTGTTATTATACTTGCGTTTCTCAGACCGCTGTTTTTATCATAGACATATTCATCCATTTGTTTTGAAGTTTTATTAATATTAACTTCTTGTTTTGATTGTTTCAAATTGTTATATTCGTGGATTGTTTTTGGACCTGCAATGCTAAATAACATGACTTACCTCCTTTTTTCCAAATGACATTTTTCATACTCAAATTTATCAGTTATAGAATTTGTAATACTTGGAGTTGTTGATTTTATTATATTTACAAAATCCTGTTGTGTACAGTTCTGTGGTAATTTTCTTAATATTATATTCTCTATTTGTGCATTGCTGTATATATGTTCAGGTTTAACTTTTTCAAATTCCTGCGCAATTTTTTCAGAGTCAAAATTTTCAATTTCTCTATTATTTACATAGTATTCTACAATATCTTTTATATCATTTTGGTCAGGTGGATTTACTGGTATTGAAATTTCTACATTTTCAAGGACATCTTTATGAATATTTAGAGGGTTATTAGTTGTCATAAAGATTGTTGTATGATATTTTGAAGCACAATCTTTTATGATTTGTGTAAATTCTTTTAGTAATTGGGGATCTTCATTTAAGAAGCCATCAACTTCATTTAGTTGTATTACGGTATATCTGCCTGTTTCATTGTATAATTCCTGTGCATCTTTAAGATAAGTTTTTATCTTATCAAACAATTTATAGTCCGGTCGAAAACCTATATCTTCTTTTTTAAATCTTGCACCTACTTCTTCTGCAAGTGCCGGTCCCATTGCAGTTTTACCAAGACCGCTCGGACCGTAAAACAGTATTGTACTTGGAACTTCTTTTTTATTTTTGATATTTTCTACATATACTAAATTGAGAAAAGATTTTAAACCGGTATAACCTGCAATTCGATTGAGTGCGTGATTATTTCGGTTTTTACTGCTAAGTTCTACTTTGGTTTTATTAATAATATTTTGCATTTCATTTTCAATATTTTTCACATCTTGTTCACTCAAGCTATTATTAATTATGTTTGTTTTATTTCCTGTTTTATTTAATTCTGACTGGATACAGGCATTTTGATGTTTTAGTTTTACTAAATCCTTTTTTCTCCATTTATCCGCAACCATATTTGAAAGTTCGCCTGATTTAATTGCAATATTATATGTAAATTTTTTGTCTTTAAATTGTTTGATAAAATCCCTTGTATCCATCTTATCAATATTAAGTTCATCAATCATTTGTTGCTGAATTTTTGTAAACTCTTGAAATACCTCAGGTGTGTCTTTTATCTTGTCACCAAGATCTTTAACTGTTTGAATTGCCTCATTAGAAATATCATGCGAATCAGGAATATTCAAGACTTCATATATTACGGAGTTAAGCAGTACTGTACCAACAAGTCGTTTTAAAGTTTCTTTTTTAGATTTTTCATCCATATTACTTGTTGCCACTGCCCCTTGAACTACACTGGTTAAAAACATTATGCCGGTTCTGGGTACATTGATATATTGTGAAGCGTCTTTAAAAACTTTTCCGACTATTGAAACTTGATCTTGAGGAAGATGTTCAATAGCAGCCTGAATATCAGAGACTTTTGACGGGTCTAATATTCCTATATGGTCTTGAATTTTTCCTACAACCTGACCTCCTGCATAATAAAGAGCATTTGCCAACAGTTGCCTTTTTGCAGTCATAGCATCTGACTTGTAACTATTTACATATCCCCATCCCATACTTTCTGTTAAAGCCCCGCTTAATGCTGCATTGACAGACCTGACAGCTCCCGTTATTGGAGCAGAAGCCGTCCCTGCCGAGACAACATGGCCGCCAATTCCCAACCATCCTATTATTGCTTTTGCTCCATTAACACCTATATTTTGCGCCAAAACATATTGACGTGCCATATACTGTATATGCGCCAAAGGATCTACATCAAGAAGATCTCTTAAATAAAAAAACATCATTGCTTGTGTACCCCATAAAAAAGGGGTATCTGCTCCTACCGCTGCGCCTTCTCCCATAACTCCTGAAAAGCCGGCACATACTGCACTTGCTCCATGAATTGCGACATGACATTTTTTTCTTTGCTCCGGAGTTATAGTTCCAAGAAAAGAAATATTCGGATAATATGCACAATTATATACTAAATCAGACGATTTTTTATAATTTGAATTTATCAGTTTTTCTGTTTTTAAATTATTATTGTAATTCTTAGAAGAGTTTGCTTTTAAATCAGGTTTTAAATACGCATCTGATATAGCTGTAATATACATTATTACTCCTTAGAATATAAATAATTCTTTTAATATCTCTAAGAATGAGTCATGATTTTCAGTTGGAATCGGACTGTCTATTTGATTAATGGCTTCGCCTGTAACTATTTCTGAAATATCTGTATGATTTTCACACAAGCGTTTTGCAAATTCATTAAAAGATTCTACATGTATAAAATTGTTGTAATATTCTTGAGACGGTTTAAATTCAGCAATATAATTTTTTAATTTTATTGCATCAAAAAATTCTAATAATTCATTTATAGAATTTTCTTTTAAATCATATTTGTCGATTATAGGTTGTAATTTCTCGTCAATAGCTATTTTTAGTATACTGCCGTCTTTTTTGTGAATAGTCATTAATTCTCTGCCAAATAAGTCATATTCTTTGGTATCATCATATTTGCGTGGTACAAACTTAAACCAATCAACAAATTTTTGTCCGAGATTTCTGTTATCATTTGGTATAACAGATTCATAACTTGAGCCATGTTGATCTTCAGGTCTGATATTATGTTTATCGATAAATTCTTGTCTTGTATCAGGTTCTCGTGATGAATAGTTAAAACTCATGCTTGCACCTTTGAAATTAGGTGAGTTTAAATCAGGAAGCGGCATATTATGTAAAGAGCCGTCAGAAAGCCTTACTAAAGACATTTTGCTTTCAGGATGCACAAAAATACCGTTTTTAAAATCGATATATTTGTTATTAGCCAAATCAATATCTACCGAACCGTCATAATTTTTGAAAACTCCGTTTGCAACATCGGCATAGTCATATTTGCTTGCATCAATATCTATAGGAGTTCCTTCTACTTTAAAAATTCCATCATCGGCATCTGCAGTTATCTTATCTGTTTCAATTTTTAAGTCATCTATGCTCATTAAATAACTTCCATCAGGTAAAAATATGTCTTTTACATCCATATTTCGCATTGCATACGAACTTGCGGCAATAGATAAAACTAATGGTGCTCCGATAATTCCAATAGCAGCCATGTCTGATAAAATGTCTTTAACTTTTTCATTTTTATTTACACCATTAAATGAAATGTTATTAGATGATTTTACAAAAATATCGTTCTGTATTGGTTTTGAAACTTGAATTGGTGAATTTTGATATTTATTTTGATAATTTGTAAATGTTGATAAATTTGATAATGTACTAAAATTAACCTTCATTATACCCTCCTAAATTTTATTATGTTAAATCACTAACAAAAAATATTTTGCATGTTTTTTAGTATACAATTTACATAATTTAACATTATTACAAAAAAATCTAACCATCTAAAATTACAAAATGTTGGCAGGAATTATTATTCAAATTGATAGTCCGTAAAGTATCTTTTGATAAGAAAAGAATAGTATAAATGTATTTATATCTGTGTTGAAAAACCATCTCAATATCACAGTCATTTTAATCTTGTTTTGAGTGTTAAATTACAACAGTTTGGATGCGTTTTTGTCGGCTATGATGCCGAGTTGTTGGGAGTTTAAGGCAGATTTTTAGTGTAGAGATTTACCGGACTATCTCTTGGTTGCTCGCCATCGACGTGTCTGCGCTTTCCGCCATTAGTGGCTATTACCACAGGCGGAAAGGCTCTGCAAGTGACACGTAATCCGTTTTTTACAATTGTAAATTCTTATGAAATTATACCATTTTAAGATACTTGTTTATTAATTTTATTATAATATAATTTTGTTGTTCTATTTAAATCAAAAAAGGCTGAGATGAAAAGATTACTTCTTATTGCAATTTTAACCACAATGATTGCTATTCCTGCTTTTTCATATACAACTTATGAAGTTCCTGCGGGTTCTCCACATTACGCATTTAACATATATGATAGAGGTGAAACCTTTTATCTTGATGATGAAAGCAGAACCTCTACTTATAATTTTACAAACAATCAAATGAATGCACTTTTTGATGCAGCTAAAAAATGGACAGAATATATTAATTTTAACCCAAACAATTTACCTACTTATAATATATATACATCAGATGAATTAAATGCTTTTGCATTAAGCCCTTATGCAAAGGTTGAAGGCTCAGATTATTCATATACGCTGATTAATGCAATGATGACTAACAAAAAAATCATTCCTGAGAAAGGGGAGGTTTTACCGGATGTTCATGGGTTAATTGAAGTAGGTTTGGGATTAATAGAAAAATATCCTAAATGGAGTAATTATAACGGGGCAACTACGATTTTCAAAGATTCTTTACCTGATATATATTCAACTATGATACACGAAATGTATCATTCTATCGGTCTTGCTTCTGATACATCACAGTATTATAAGAATGATGGAGATGATACTTTTTATTTTTCCAAGGATATAAATTCTCCGATTACAATTTGGGACAGTTTTTTAAGGATATATAAAGGGAATGTTTCATCTTCGTCATCATATAACCCTAGACTTGAAATTGCAGCAAATCGTGGGATGTCATTGAGTATTGATCTTTTGGGTAGGGGAACTTTTGACATTTATAGTTTTGCTCCTTATTTTGCAGGAAAAGAAACTCTTAAAGTTCTTACAGGGCTTAACACTGATGATATTGAGGCTTTAGAATCGCATATAATGAGTATGGGTGGGTTAAAAAACTATTCTAACTATTATAATGCATCGGAGCGGCCTTTAGTTTTGGGTTTACCCATCAACGTAATAGAAAACTCAAGTCAGGGACCGGGAAAACTAGCGCCGGAATTATCTCATATTGAACTCAGGAACAGTTTTATGTCGCATCAGCGTTACCAAAACTGGGCAATACTTATGGAAGCAGAATTGGCTGTTCTCAAGGACTTGGGATATGATGTTGATTTAAGAAAATATTTTGGTCAATCTTATTATCTTGATAATTTAACAGAGAATTTTACCAGAGGTTATGGCGGAATTTGGGACGGCACAACCTATTCAGGCAGAAGCACAACTGAAAACGGTATCGGATTACATATTTATGGGGATAACAATATTATTACCCAAACATCAAACATATTATCTGACGGGAATTATACAATCGGTGCAAGAATTGATGGCGTAAATAACAAATATACTCTTAATGATGGCTACAAAATTGATACCGCAGGGAAATCAAGCATTGGTATTGCAACAATGTGGGGTAAAAACCACGAAATTAATCTAAAAGAAAATTCTTCGGTAAAATCAACAGGAGAAAACGGTATTGCAGCTTCTTTTGATTTTGGTAAAAATGTAATAGGCGGTTTAGATGATGACAGAGGCTCATATTCAACTTACTCTAATTACATTGGTGCAAATTTGAAACCTGAGGATGTTATAAAAGGTCCGTTGGTTAAAAATTTTAATATTGAAGGTAATCTTGAAGGTAAAAAAGCTTCAATTTATATTTCCGAAAATGCTCATGTAGAAAATATTAATATTAAAGACGGAGCAGTCATTAAGGGAGATATCATTTCCGAATGGAACTCAATAAAATCCGGAGCACATATGAAGGTTCAGGATAGTAACGGTCAATTTATTACAGGTGAAGATTTAAGCAAGGTATATTTTACTAATCTTAACTTTGAAAATAGCTCAAACCCACACAATTTTTCTGATAATATAAGCGGTGCAAATGATTTATTTAATACAATAAAAATGAATAATAACGGAGTTCTGAATTTCGGAAATCCATCTGAAACAAAAAGAATAGATGTATTCAATATAACAAACAACGGGACACTTAATCTTGCCGGTAATACCTCAATAACAACACAGGATAAAACAACCGGTATTAGTGGTGGCGGAACAATTAATGTTTCGGGCGGCAAATCATTAGAAACATTTAATGTGCTAAATATTGACAATACTTTGAACCTCAATACAGGTGAACTTGATACAAGTAATATGACAAAG
Source organism: uncultured bacterium (assembly GCA_902766975.1). Taxonomy (GTDB): domain Bacteria; phylum Cyanobacteriota; class Vampirovibrionia; order Gastranaerophilales; family Gastranaerophilaceae; genus Zag111. The sequence goes on from CACXFH010000026.1 coordinate 12,805, forward strand.
GAAAATATAACTGTTAATAAGTTAATAACTTCAGCCGGTTCAAAACTCGATATTGATTTGGGAGATATTTTTAATATCGCTGATACTTCTGGCAGCAGCGGGACAACAGAAATTTCAAGGATTTATGCTGATGAAGAAGAAGTTTTGCAAATGAAAGAACTCGGAACGGATTACACAAAAACTTTATTCACTGATAAAGCCCTAAATTTAGGAACTTCGGAAACTAATGTTTATTATGGCGGTAAAAAATATACGCTTTCGCAGGATGGAACAGGTAAAGATTTAATCGTTAAATCTATTTCAGCGTCAAATGGTATTGCGGATGCCGCACAGGATTCAAAAGCCGCTAATTATATTGTTTCGCAAAACGAAGTTCAGAGTGCTGATGGTGGTATCGTTACAGGAAAAACTTTTGAAGTCAGCGGTAATAATTTAGACTTTAACGGTCATAAGGGATTGATTGTTGATGGCAGCGAAAATCCTCAGGGTACAATTATAAAAACTTCCACATACGGAGCTATCGAAGGTGGTTCAAATAAAGGAACATATACCGTTCAAAACAATGGATTACTTAAAATTACATCAGGTGTGAATAATCCGCAAACTACAATTAGCAGTAATAATAATGCAATATATCTGGATAATACTTCAAATGCTCAATTACTTGCAGAAGACGGCTCAAAAATTAATATTGAAGGGAATATAACAGGTGAAAGTTTTGATAATTCAAAAGTTTTTGCTGCGGGAGATACTGTAAGTCTTAACAAAATACATAATGTCAGTTTGGATAGCTCAGTAAATAATTTGGAATTAAATGATCAGGTTTCTTATACCAAATTAAATGCTGCAAGCGGGAATATTTATCTGACAAAAGACTCTGTTCTTGCAGGCGGAACAAATGCTATTTCATTGAATGGTGCAAATATAAATTTACAAAACGGAGAAGCTACACCAATCGATTTATCAGGTTTATACCTTAATGAAAATACAGATATTAAGATAGATGTGGATATTATAAACAACAAAGCAGATACTTTTACGTTCAGCAGTGAAGATGATGCCGTCGTAAATTACGGAACAATTACAATAAGCGATGTTAACTTCCCTAATGTTAACGAACGTACACTTTTAAAAAATGATGATTATGCAGTACCGATTATAAGTTCGGAATATAAAAATACGGCACTTAGAAGATCTGTAAATTTTGCAATGCCAAACAAAAGTTTAATGACTCCGATTTTTAAATATAATACTGCTTATGGTACTTTAAATGACGGAAGTATTGTGTTTGGGCTATCAAAATCAGGAAGCGGATATGACAGTTTTAATCCTGCTGTTGTCGCAGCACCTGTTGCGGCTCAATTTGGCGGATATTTAAGCCAATTGAATTCGTATGACGAAGCATTCAGAAATCTTGATATGAAAATGCTGATGACTCGTGAAGAACGTAAGGCATACAAGATGGCAAATCGTTATGCTTCGGTCGGTCAGCCAAAAGTATTCAGTCCGACATATTTACCTGAAAAAGAAAATGCAGGCTGGTTTAGACCTTATGCGAGTTTTGAAAAAGTAAATCTCGATAACGGACCAGATGTTGAAAACATTATGTACGGGACATACGTTGGCGGTGACAGTTCAATGAAAGAGCTTGCTAACGGATGGGATTTTCAATACTCTGTATATGTAGGATACAATGGTTCTCACCAAAATTATAACGGTAACTCAATATACCAAAACGGTGGAACTCTTGGAGCTACAGGAATCTTCTATAAAGATAATTTCTTTACCGCATTGACTGCAAATGTTGGCGCAAGTGTGGCTGATACATCTACAATGTACGGTTCAGAAAACTTCCCAATGCTGATGACCGGTGTGGCATCTAAGACAGGATATAATTGGGAACTTGCAAAAGGCAAATTTATAATTCAGCCAAGCTACTTGATGAGTTATACATTTGTTAACGCATTTGATTACAAGAATGCAGCAGGCATAAATATTAATTCTGATCCTTTGCACGCAATCAATATTGCTCCGGGATTGAAATTTATAGGCAACTTAAAAAACGGATGGCAGCCATACATCAGTATGAGAATGGTTTGGAATATAATGGATAAGACTCATTTTCACGCAAATGATGTAGCATTACCACAAATGAGTGTAAAACCATACTTTCAATATGGTGTGGGTATTCAAAAGCGTTGGGGAGAAAGATTTACCGGATTTTTACAGGCGATGGTGCGTAACGGCGGAAGAAATGGCATTGCTTTATCTGCAGGTTTCAGATGGGCTTTAGGCAAGGATTCAAACAAAATAAACAAAGCCAAAACAAAACATCCGAATAAAAAAACTATAATTAAAGCTTATTTTGAATAAATATAATAATTCAAATTGTCGGGTTGTTTTACAAA
>CACXFH010000027.1 GCA_902766975.1 uncultured bacterium
CTTTTCGACTTTTCGCAAACCGTACAAATTTATGTACGTATCGATCCTCATAAAACCGTGTTACTAAGTCTATCTACCGAACAAATCACGTACGGAAAATTTGCGGGTTTTGTTGGACAAGCCAAAGTCCAGCAACTTACGTACAATTGGATTTGTTTGATGAGAAACTACAGATTTTTCGCAAACTTCATTTACTCTTTCTCTGGTATTTTCTATTACTTCAAAGTTTTGTCTGTTTTTCTCATCCATAGATTGAATTATACCTCGTTACTCTTATATAAACAATTTGTAAATTCAAAAATTGCGCGTTTTTATATAAAAAGTATATATTTGTTACATATCTTTACAAATTTTTCTCTGATTACGCTCAGGAACACACTTTACGTAAATCCGGAATTTATATTTTAACAAATGTAAAAAATTTGACTTTACATCATGACAAAACATTTTTGTTATTCTAATATAGTTTCGTGGAGGAAACATGTTAGAAATGCTTGAAAAAAAATCCGAAATTGATTTAACTTCAAAAAGCGCATTCTCAAGTGATAATGATACTTTTACATCACGTTCAATAGCAGCACTGCTTGCGAAAAATACTGTTCCTTTTTCACATAAAAGAATTGCTGATAATTATATTGTCATTAAAAGGATTTTTAAATTTCAAATCAGTTTTAACAGAATTTCTAATGTTGAAAAAGCATTGTTGGGGAAATATGATTTCAACGTACTTGAATTTACTACAATGCACCAAATGTATAATGAATTGACGTTGTTACAAAAATGGTCAATGTCTGATGATGAAAAATTGAGAGAAGATTCAGACAATATCTTACAAATAAGAGTAAATGAACTTAAATATCTTGAAGCCGGTTCCTATGCTTTAATTTCTAATGAAATTTATAACGGTTACAAAGCACTAATACAGTATTTAAAAGAGATTAGTAAGTTTCAAAACGAATACAGCTACGGATATTAGTTTTATATTGTAAATTTACTTTCACAAACTATAATTTACTTGTAGTTATATATAGTAAATTAAGTTGGTCTTGTGGTGCCGGCGATAAGAAAGGAGCATTATATGTGGGAAAAGGACATTAATATTAATGAAGTAAAAGAAATTCGTACCCGTACAACAGTTTATTTTGGAGTTGGAGCTATACAAAAGATTCACGACATAGCAAAAGACATTAAATTAAAAGGGATTGATAAAGTTATTGTAATGTCGGGGCGCAATGCATATAAAGCAACCGGTGCTTGGGATGTTGTTGAAAGTGCATTAAAAAATAACGGTATCGGCTATGTAAATTTTGATCAGGTTACTCCAAATCCGAATACACATCATGTAAATGATGCAGTTAAAATGGCAAAAGATTTTGGGGCAAAAGCAGTTATCGCAATTGGGGGTGGTTCTCCGACGGATGCAGGTAAATCTGTTGCAATTTTATTAAAATACCCTGATAAGACAGCAGAAGAACTATTTGATTTTAAATTTACACCTGATTGTGCCGCACCGATTATTTCAATCAATTTGACTCATGGAACAGGTACGGAAACGAACAGATTTGCGGTTGTAACGAATTTGGAAAAGAATTTCAAACCGGCAATTGCTTATGATTGTATATATCCTATGTATGCGATTGATGATCCTCAATTAATGACAAAACTTTCCCCAAAACAAACAAGATATGTGTCAATTGATGCTGTTAATCATGTTGTAGAAGCTGCGACATCTGCTGTTGCTTCACCATATTCGATTTCACTTGCAAAAGATGTAATTGAATTGGTATCGGAATATTTACCAAAAGCAATAGCAAATCCTGACGATTTGGAAGCAAGATATTTCTTGGCTTATGCCGCAATGATGGGCGGAGTAAGCTTTGATAACGGGTTATTGCACTATACTCATGCTCTTGAGCATCCATTGAGCGCGGTAAAACCTGAATTGGCGCATGGTTTGGGATTGGCAATTTTGCTTCCGGCGGTAATAAAGGCTATTTATAAAGATAAATCTGCAACTCTGGCAGATATATTGGCTCCGATTGTGCCTGATTTGAATGGCACACCTAATGAGGCACAAAAAGCTGCGGATGGTGTTTACGCGTGGTTAAAATCTGTAGATGTACCTCAAAAACTGGAGGATGAAGGCTTTAGTGAAAATGATGTTGATAAATTAACGGATTTAGCATTTACCACTCCTTCATTAGACGGTTTGATAAACATTGGTCCAAGCGGGAATTCAAGAGAATTAGTGAGAGGAATTTATCAGGATTCTCTCAGGATATAATTATTAATGAGAAAAGGTGCGAATATTTCGCACCTTTTCTCATTAAAAAATAAAATACCCCCTTTACAAAAAAAATTTTTCATGTAGAATAAAAAATGTAAAGGGTTTTTAGGAACCTTGGTTCCCAAGATAACTTGGGGGATTAGCTCAGTTGGTAGAGCATCTGCTTTGCACGCAGAGGGTCAGGAGTTCGAGTCCCCTATCCTCCA
>CACXFH010000028.1 GCA_902766975.1 uncultured bacterium
AAAATAACTAAAACTATTATCAATACTAAAAAAAAGTTGCCATTGAATAACGGCAACATTAAATAAACACGAGGATATTAAGAGAGAGAGTATAAAAAAACTTATTTTATTCTTAAATCCTTTTCACATATATTAAAGATTTAATCTTTATTTTTCCCTGTATTTGAAATTTGCATTTCCCTTACATTTATATAAAGTATTTTTGTTTTAAAAAATTGCTTATTTGAGTAAATGTTGTTAACAATTCTTAAATAATGTATATTTTGGAATAATAAATATATATTAATTATATAAAATATGCAACTAATTTGCTAAATCAACTTTACATAAAAATAATTTTTTTACAAAAAAGCATGCGACAACTAATAATCACATGACTTTAAAAATTCAATTTTAATAATTTAGAATAATCCCATTTCAATAACTTTTTGGCAAATTCTGACGGTATTTAATGCTGCACCAATTCTTAAATTGTCAGCAACACACCACAATGAAATCCCGTTATTGAAAGCCAAATTCGTTCTTATCCTGCCAACATATACCGGATTCACTCCTGATGAATCCTTTGTTGTTGGGTATTCAAAATTTTCCGGATTGTCAATTACTTTTACTCCAAAAGCACTTTTTAATATTGTGCGGACTTCATCCGGAGAAACATTTTTTTCAAATTCAATATCTACTGCTTCTGAATGGCTGTTAAAAACAGGAACCCTTGCAGCAGTACAAGAAATCGGCAAATCCTTATCAAGATGCAGAATTTTTTTAGTTTCGTTTACAACTTTCATTTCTTCTTTTGTATAACCATTGTCGCAAAATACGTCTATTTGCGGCAAGACATTAAATGCAATCTCTTTTTTAAAAGCCTTTGGTTCAAATTTTTCACCATTCAATGAAGCCTTCGTATTATCACGAAGTTCATTTATCGCCTTTAAACCCGCCCCCGAAACAGCTTGATATGTAGAAACAATAAGCCTTTTTATTTTAAATTTCTCATTTAAGGGTTTTAATACAAGCATCAGTTGCGATGTGGAACAATTCGGATTTGCGATTATACCTTTATGCAATCTTATGTCATCTTCATTCGCACCGACAATTACAAGCGGCACATTATCTTCCATGCGAAACGCTGAAGAATTGTCAATTAAGACTCCTCCTCTTTTTATAATTTCAGGGGCAAATAATTTTGAAGTTGATGCTCCCGCAGAAGCCAAAACTATATTTACACCTTCAAAACTTTCAGGTTTCGCTTCTTCCACAATATATTCTTTATTCTGAAAATTGATTTTTGAACCCGCGCTTTTGGCACTGGATAAAAATTTTATTGTATTAAATTCTATGCTTAATTCGTCTATAATCTTTGTAATTTCTCTGCCGACAACACCTGTTGCACCTAAAATTGCTATATTCGGTTTGCACTCTGTCATTTTTATTCCCTTCTGCTTAATATCTTTTAAAATATTACTACAGTTGGTAACAAGTAGTCAAATTACTTTTGAATTGATACATCAAAACGGTTTACATTAAGAATTATGGATAAACATTACATAAAACACAGATTAATAAAATGTATAAATTGCTTGTTTCAATCATGTGTATGAAGAAATATTACAAATATTATGTTCTATCAATTGAAATTGCTTTAATACCGGCATAGCGAGCTTTATCCATAACAGTAACAACAGCACCATGAGTAGCCTTTTCGTCTGTCTTAATAAGCAAACCGTCGGGGTAATTTTTGATTTCCTGCGCAAAAATAGTGCCCAAACTGTCTTTTGGAATTTCTTCATTATTTATGAAATATTTATTTGCCGCAGATACATAAATAGTCAAAATCTGAGGGTCTTTATCTATTTGTTGTTCTTCTACATTTTCAGGAACAGTCAAACTTATACCCTGCTGATCCAATAAAGGAGCAACTACCATCATTATAATTAACAGAACCAGAAAAATATCCGTTAACGGAGTTATATTTATTTCATTAAATGTTTTTCTTGCCATTATTCGTCCTCCGTCGGAATATTAACCGAAACATTTTGTTTTGCATTTTCCTGTAAAACTTTTTGTTCTTTTTTATTAAGAGGTTCTCCCGCAACAATCAATTTTTTATATTCTGCATTTTGAGCGGCATCCATAATATCAAGAACTTTAGCGCTCGAAACATTTTTGTCAGCTTTTACAACAACTTCCTGTTTCTCATCATCGGGACTCTTGACAGCAATCAGAGCATCCGTCAATTTTGAAGCTTCAGTGGGTGTACCGTTTACATAAATCAAACCGTCAGCGGTAACAGACACCGATATCTTTGATTCTTCAATGTTAACTCCGTTATTTATTTCAGGAACTTCAACAGGGGTATCATTTGATTGCAGCACAGGTGCCACAACCATCATAATGATTAACAATACCAAAAAGATATCTGTCAACGGTGTTATGTTGATTTCTGAGAATATTTTACCTTGTTTTTCACTGCCAAATGCCATTTGTTTTCCTTTGATTTTTGTCGATATTATAATGCCGACTGCTTATATTATGCGTTATAAATTTGCCTTTGAAGGGGAATATTTAGGTTGAGGCTGCCCTTCCGAATCCACATAATTTAAGAATAATAATTTTATCAAATTAAAATCATTTTCAAAATGTTTTACAACAGACTGGAATAAGTTGAAGAAAATAACCGCAACAATAGCGACCCCTAAACCAAATGCCGTAGCAATCAACGCAGAACCGATGCCGTACATAACATCTGCCGCTTGTGCCGCATGTCCTGCTGCTGCCATATCTTTAAAAGTTAAAAGAATACGAACAACCGTACCAAACAACCCTAAAAACGGCGCAACACCACCAATTGTACCTAATATCGTTAAATTAGATTCTAATTTTCTTGTTGCAAGAGTTGCGGAAATATCAAATGCTCGTGAGAATCCTTTTTTTTGCTCTTGAAAAATTCTGACCGCTTCTTCTATAACTTCCCCGATTACACCTCCGCAACGAAGTGCCGTATCCTGTGCGGCTCTCAAATCATTAGAATCAAGTTCCATATTTAATTCTCTCATATAAACGGCAATATCTCGCTTGTTTTTGTTGAAATAAGTCCATTTGTTGATAACAACCGCAAGCACAAGTATTGAACAAATTAAAATCGGTAACAATACCGGCCAGTCCATTTTGATTGATTCGATTAATAATTCCATAATTTTATCCTCTTTTTTGTATTACTCTTATTTTGCTTTTCTGAACAAGATTCAGAATATTTATTAATATTTTGTTGCACCGAATACGTTATAATCAAACGTAAACTGAATATCTATGCTTTGTCCTTTAAATTCGGGCGGCAACGGCCTGAACGGAGCCGCGAGTTTTACGGCATTTAAAGCAGCAGCATCTGCATTTTGTAATCCGGAAGATTTGAATACACTGCAAGATAACAACCTTCCGTCTTTGGCAATCTTGAATAAAAGAACTACACGCTTGCTTTCATTGCCCTTTGGCGGATCCCAGTTCATTTTTATTCTTCTTTGTAATTCTCTCATATATGGACCGAAGTCCGGTTCGCGAATTGCATCAATTCCCGGACGACCTCCGCCGCCACCAGGGTTTCCTCCGCCTGAGCCGGTGTGTCCGCCTGAGCCTGTACCTCTGCCTGCTCCGGTTCCTGTACCCGAGCCCTTTGAATTTGAGCCTGAGCCATTACCGATAGGAGCAAGGGAAGGATTCGGAGAATAATTACCTGAGCCTTTTGAACCTCCGTTATTGGAAGACCCGCTGCCACTTATAGGACCTGTTGCGAATTGACCTGATGTTGTTCCTCCGGACGGAACAGGAACCTTGAACGGAGAATTCGTAGGTTTCTGAACTGCCTTAGGTGTTGTTGGCGGCTTAATTGACGGACGCGCAGTCGGCGGCTGAGGTTTTGCAATCTCCGGCTTAGGAACAGCAGGGGACGGAGTCACGGACGGTGTAACATTTTTTTGAGTCGTCGTGACTGACTGATGCGGTTTTGAAACACTTTGTTTTACTCTTTCCATAAGAGATTTTGGCTGTTCATGTTTTGGTTTTTGAGCCTTCGGAGCACCTCCGCCCGCAGGTCTTGAAGACGGCTTTGCCTGAGAAGAAGGCATTGAAACCGGCAGTTTAGGATTATTTATTCCACCTGAGCGGGAATTCATATCCGCTCTGTTTCTTGTATTTAAATCTCTTGGAGTGTCTTCTTTATCAACCAACACAAATTCAATGTCATTTACTTTTGGCTTAGGCTTGTCAAATATTGACAAATTTATGCCCAGCAAAGCACATATAAGTAAGATTAACCAAATTGCTCCGATTACCGCCGGATGCAATATAGCTGAAATTACAAGACATTTTTTTAATGACAAAGAGTCATCTTTATCATCTCTTGTAACCGCGGGCATTACAAATCCTTTATCAGAATATTGTGACCTTCTGATACGATTTTCTTTTTGCTCTGTATATTTCCCAAGTAAAGACATTTTATTCCCTAAATTTATTTTCAATAATAATTTTATTTCAAGTTACAAAATAAAATTATCACCCGATTTACTCATTTTGATTATCAGTAGGAGCAACGGTAATCGGCTGTATTAATACTAAATCAACAGTAGTATTAGCTGAAATATCAACATCGACTCCCTTATCCCATATAGATTTTAAAAGACTGCCGCCATTAGTTTCAACAGCAGTATTCATTGCAGCCGCAGAACCTGAACCGATAGTCATATAATGAGGGGTATACGAAGTTTTAATACTTTCCGATTCGGAGTATCCTTTACCCCCGACATTAACCAACAAATCGCTTCCGCCCAAAATAACACCCGTTTTATCCGGAGTTCTGACGGTTGCGGCAATAGGAATATCCAAACCTGACGGAGTAATTATATGAGTAAATCTCAATGTTAATTTCCCGTTAATAGAACCGTGTTTTGCCTTTGACACATCAATTACGGTTCCTGTCACCATACTTCCTGCCGGTGCAACTTTTTTTTCTTTATAAAAGAAATCATTTGAAAGAGCGATACTTACTTCCTGACCTGCTACGGCTGTTTCGGAACTTACAGGAGATAAAAACACCCCTCTGAATACAGCTCCTGCCGGCACAGTCACAATTGAATTTTTTAAAGTGTTTGCATCAAGACTGTAAGCCCCCTGCGGATTTGTGTCAAAATTGTCATTAGCCAAAGAAACACAACAGGTGACAAATGCACATAATAAAGCTACTATTATTTTCTTCATAAGTTATATCCCTTTCAAGAATATTAGCACCTACACTATATTATTGTAACCTACTCACAATTTTTGTCAATTCATTAAGCGGTATCATTCATCCACAATATGTGTAAGACTGACAGGTGAGACAAAAATTATCAAATGCCTGTCCCCAACCGGCAAACTTGTGTGAGTACCCATTGAGCGCTTTCCTCCTGGGCGTATTTGCAAGGTCGCGCCACGATGTATCCATGAAATGCCCTGATAAGTATCCTGATAATGGGGCATTTTTACCCACTCCGCAGGCGGAGTCAATTCTCCTCCGATTAAATTATTGTTACTTGTGTATATATAGGCCTTTATATTTTGTTCATGCCCATCAGGAAGAATAAACTTAGTTATTTTAACTTTCATAGCCGCATTAGTACCGACAACAGGCTCATTTATTTTTTCAATGTATCCGTAAAAAGCCGTATCCTCGGGAATTACCTTAATATCGCCGACAAATAAATCATTTGTCGCGACGAATTTGACCTTATAACCCACCGGACAAGTTTGGGTAGAAATTTCCTGCATATTTATTACAGGAACAACAATACCTGCGGGTATTTCAATTACTGCTTCTTCCCTTAAATCAACCTTAACTTCCGGAAGTTTATCTTGATTATCAGCTTGTGCTTGGACTTGTTCTCTTAAATCAGGCTGCGGTTTAGAATTTAAAGTTGTTGTTGACGCATTAACGCCCACGCTTATAAAAGAGCATACAAATAAAACTAATAAAATCTTCTTCATAACAATACAATTATAACAATATTTTTGAATATATCAACTACACGCAAAGTTCTTTCTCAATTATTTTAAAATACTCAAGTAATTTATCATAATTTTCTTCACGCATTAAGGTGGCACGGAATTTAGATGCATTTGCGACAGATGAAATATAATAAGGATAAAATTTTCTAAAGAATTTAACTCCGACTTTTTCCCCTCTCAATTCGACCTCTTGTGCCAAATGCTGCTTCATTATTTCTATTTTTTCTTTAACAGTCGGAGGAGGCAAAATTTCGCCTGTATTAAAATAATTATCGATACGGAACAATAATGACGGGTCCCCTAAAACCCCGCGACCTATTGCAATTCCGTCTGCACCGCTTTGCGCTATACATTCAATAGCACTTCCTACGCTGTCTACATCCCCGTTGGCAAATACCGGCACATCTACATTATTTTTTAAATCTTTAATTTTTGCCCAATCTGCTTTTCCCGAATACATTTGAGCTCTTGTACGGGCGTGAAGTGTAATAAATTCAGCTCCGGCTTCTTGCATTTTTTGACCGAATTCAACATAATTCATTTCCCCCGCGCTGTAACCAAGTCTGAATTTTACGCTAACAGGTAAATCCGTACCCTCTTTTACCGCTTGAACTATATCATAAGCAAGCTCAGGTTCACGCATCAATGCCGAACCGTCATGCCCGCATACAACCTTTCTGACAGGGCAACCCATATTGATATCAATAATATCAGCAACTTCCGAAAGTCTGCGTGCTGCATCTTTCATCAAATATGGTTTATGACCGCATATCTGATAAGCTATGGGATGATGAGAATTGTCAAGCATTAAAATATCTGTTTGATTGCGATTTTGTGCAAGAAACTCAGAACTTATCATTTCGGTCGTAATAAGACAATTCGCATTATATTGTCTTATCATACTTCTTAGAACATAATCGGTAATTCCTGCCATAGGAGCAAGTGAAACTTTTGATTTTAATATATTTAATATTCTATTTTTTTGCGGCTGTGCTTGTTGCATTTTCTCTCAATTCCTCGGCTCTTGCCTTGGCGTAAGTTTTGTAATCATCCTCGGGAACATCCAAATCAGCATACATTTGATAATATTTTATCGCCTCTTTATAATTTTTCATTGCATCATAATTTGATGCAATCATATAAGGGCATATTGTAAAATCTTTATTTAATTCAAAAGCTTGTTTTAAATCAGCAATTGCCTCACTATGCTGACCTTTTGAGTCGTATATCATACCTCTGTAATACAGAGCATAATCGTTATTTGCATTCTTTGCAATCAATGTATTGAAATCAACCAACGCTTCATCATATTTTTCGGAATCATATTTAGCAATGGCAGCATTTAATAAATTCCCCATATCCATTTCGTTAATGGATTTTAAATATTCAATTGCCTGTTTGTTGTTTTTATTAAAGGCTATTGCTTTACCAAGATAAATCTTAGCGTTTTCATAATCTTCTTTTTCTCCGTACAAAACGGCAATATAATAAGCAATATCGGAATCGATTTTTTTCATCTCAAGTGCTTTTTTATAGTATTCAATCGCCTTATCCTTATCTCCCGCTTCATTGTATGATGAAGCAGCCCCAAGCATGGTATCAACCGACGGAGGAATAATCGAGAGATAAATTTTTGCGGCATCTTCGTAGCGTTTGTCATTGAATAAAGTTGCCGCGCTTTCCATCTGGTTATTAACCTTCATGCCCGCAATATTTTTGAGATTAGACTCAATTGTTTTATCATTGGGGAATTTAACTTGTGCCGTTTTTAACGTATTTAGCGCATCATCAAATTTCCCGCTTTGAGCCTGAGCAAGAGCAATATTTACATAAACTTCGCTGTTTGGATTGCCTTCTGTCAAATATATCGACTGATTATACATAAAGATTGCATCATCAATTTTGTTAGCCTTATGAAGTTCCATTGCATATTCATACAAAGCATTTGCCTGACCGTTTTTGGGAATGTTAACCTTTACATATTCTACAAATGCCGACGGGGTCATTGATTTTTTTACATTATCCAGCATTTGTTTTTTGATAAGTTCGTTTTCGGGGTCTACAGCCAAGACTTTTTTATAACCCTCCTGTGCAATTCTGTCATCTCCTAATTTGTCATAACATTGAGCTCTGTACAGATTTGCCGACACATTGTCAGGATACAATATCAAAACCGACTCATAAGCTTTTATTGCAGTTTTATAATCCCCTTTTTGCTGATATAATGTACCGACATTTATTCTTGTATTGATATTTGACGGGTCATAAGATTCGGCTTTCTTATAATACGAAAGAGCCTCATCAAGTCGGTTTTCTTTTTGTAAAACTGCTCCCATATTAGCATTGAAATTTGAACTTGTAGGATTTTCGTTCAGCTTTTTTATAAAGATTCTCTCTAAAACATATAGTATATCTTTATCACTTTGGTTCGCTTTTGATAAAACATAAGAATACTCTTTCAAAGCATCATCGGGGTTATCTGTATCATCAAGAGCTTTTGCATAGGTCAGACGTAAATTAAGGTTTGAAGGAGCAACCGCAACGGCTTTTTTGTAATATTCAGCCGCTCTTTTCTTGTTGCCCAAAATATTCATAATATCCCCGATTTGTTCAAAGCTTGACTGTTGCAAATCTCTTGCCCCGAGGGAATGACTGAATTCATAAGCCGAAGCTGAAAAATTTCCCTCGGCACGGAGCCTTTTTGCGGTTTCAAATCTGTTTTGCGGACTTCTGTCATAATTTATTTCCCTTAAACATCTGTCCAAATTGCTTATAATTTGGTCAATTGCGCTTGCAGAATTTCGCACATCTCTTTCGTCAGGGTAATATTTGAGATAAAACAATGCACTGCGATAATCATCCGCAGCTTTTGCCCAAGCTTTATCCTTATTTGCATATTCGGTTCCTCGTGCAAGATACGCATTTACAAGACCGATTCTTGCGGATTTATCCATATAATTTATTCTCAATGCACTTTTAAATTCATTTATTGCGCCGGAATATTGATACTGCGACAAATAACTTTGACCCAAATCAAAATGTTCTTTAAAATCTCCAAAAGACGGATTTATAAAGCACACTGACAATATTATACTCAATGTCAATAATGATTTTTTCATGTTTTACCTCTTCATAAAAGATATTTTATAACAACTTTTGAAATATGTATATACACACGACGGCTAATTGTAACGTTATCAAAAGAAATAAAAAAAGAAAGACCTTATGAGAGTCTTTCTTTTTGAATTGTAATTAAGGTTAGGGATTGAGTTTATACTTCAAAGCTTGTTACCGAAATAAAACTCAGACACTCATCAAACAAATCCTGAATTGGTTTTTCCAATGATACAGTTTTCATTTCCATCGTGTCCATAACCTTAGTTTGCTTGTCCATGCGTTCATACTCCTTATTTAATTTTTCACAATGTAAATCTCAAGGGGAAATGTTTTGTTTATATCAACAATATATATATCGGAACATTTGAAAAAAACTTTAATAAAAGATTTGAAATTTTAATTTTTATTTACAAAATCAATATATCTATGCATTTAAGGGATTTACAAAAGTTAATATTTCGCTTTTATCAATATTTATGGTATTATAAGTTACGTTATCAGAAAAATAGGAGATAGGACAATAGCTATAATTAACACCAAATCAAAGGACAGAACGATTATAAATGAATTTATAAGATCAAAAGAAGTGCGCTTAATAGATCAAAATGGTGAAAATCACGGAGTAGTTCCGACATCAAAAGCACTAAAAATGGCAGAGGATGCCGATTTGGATTTGGTATTGATTAGTCCTAATCAAGAACCACCGGTTGCTAAAATATTAGATTACGGGAAGTATAAATACGAACAGGCAAAAAAAGCTAAAGAAGCAAAGAAAAAACAACATATCGTTGAAATAAAAGAAGTAAAAATGAGATATAAAATTGATACTCACGATTATGAAGTGCGCCTAAAAGCCGCAAGAAAATTCATATCTCAAGGCAACAAAGTAAAAGGTGTTGTTATGCTTCGCGGCAGAGAAATGCAGCACTCAAATCTTGCATTTGATTTAGCTAACAAATTTATAACCGACATGCTTGAAAATTCTGACATGCCTGTAACATTGGAAAAAAAGCCTCAAATGGAAGGTCGTAATGTTTCATTCTACCTTGTAGGACAAACATCTTCATAGATATTCTTGACAATTGGGTTTGAGCAAGTAGAATGAGAAAAGAAGTTCGCAAAAATTTGCGAATATGCCGCAATAGCCAACTGTGGTTCTTGGCGAGCGGAGCAAGACTTAGAACCACGTTGTCCCGAACTTGATTCGGGATCCGATACAAGTGAATACGAATATGCCGCAATAGCTCCCTGAGTGGAGTGAAACGGAGCGAAAAAGAGTTAATAATGTAGAGCTTGCTCTACCAACTCTTACAAAATTCAATAATATTTGCCGCAATAGCTCAGTTGGTAGAGCAAGGGACTGAAAATCCCTGTGTCCTTGGTTCAATTCCGAGTTGCGGCATATTTTTTGGGTTGAAAACTATCGTTTTCAACGTCCTTGGTTCCCTCTCGTGAAAATGATATTTAATCATTTTCACTCGGCAGAGTGAGTTGCGGCACCACTTTTAAAAAGACACCAATTGTTGGTGTTTTTTTTATTTGATTGATTTTAAAGTGAGCCTTGACTCGGATGTTGTGTCTAGCACAACCCTTGTAGTTAGACGAGTAGTTTGGTTTTGTCAGTTTGGCTATTTTATTTTCTGAAATCCGCTCGTTGTAGGGGTTTTGGCGGTCGGAAGTGCAACTTTACCCCAAAAAACGATTTACTCATATTTACTCATTATTTACTCTCACCGGTCGCTTACTTTTCAATAATAGTGGGAGACTGAAGTCTACCCTACTCGCTAATTCTGTCCACAAAAGAGTTTTAACAATATTGCATCTTTCCGGTATTTTGTCCGCTTGAAATGATTTTTCGTTGGTTATGTTGAAACAAAAATTTTATGTTTTTAAATTCAAAATTTTTCTTGGTCGGAAAATTTAATGAGTTGCTGTTTTGATAAAATCCTCCATACGTACGGGTTTTATAATATTTGATTGGGCTATTGCAGATTGATTATTTTTTATATTTACCCCCGAAAACTCCACAAGACGAAGTCTTGTCTGAGTTTGAGAAAAATACTCCAAAAATTGCACACTGCGATTAATCTTTAAATAAATGGTACATTTCAACTTGAGATATTTTTTCTAACAAACTTTGAAATTCTTTTGGCATAGATTTCAAAATATCAACAGGATTTTTTGCAAAAGATTCACAATCATCTGATAAAGATTCACAAATAAATTTTGTCCAACTTTCAACAAATAATTCCGGATATTGACCTTCTTCTTTTGAAAAAGCATAAGTCCCGATTAGATTTCCTACCATTTCTTTCTCTTTATCATCAAGTTTTTGATGCTCATATTTTTGTGCGGTTCTATTATAATAATATGAACCTAAGCGAGCTCTCGCTTTTAAAATGTTTGTGAATTGTGCATGCAACCATTCATGGACAAAATTATGTAAAAAATGATTTGTTGAAAGTATATTTTCTTCATGTAGGTGTTCGGCACTACTATTGATATACTCAAGAGAATCAAAAGCATTATCTATAAATACAGTTCCGGGGTCAAAAGTAGGTTTATTTTTATTTGGTCTTATGCTTTCAATATTTACAAAGAATTGTTGATTATTATAAAAATCACTCTCACTTTTATTAAAAGCATATATATCTTGGGGAAAAATTAAAGTTTGTGTACATCTGTTTTGTCTAAAATCATATAATTGTCTAAATTTTATAAAAATTTCTGCACAAAGTTTATTAGCTAGAGCAATTGCTTTATTGCCTTTTAAATCAATATTATAAAATGTTCCCCAGTCTTTAAATTTTGAATTCTTAAAAAATAATTCTGTGTTAATTGGATTAATTTGCCTTTCCATTTTGGCAATATTTAAATTATATCCTGAGTTGAAATTTATATTATTTTTTACTTGATTTATTTTCATACAAAATTTACCTTGATTATTTATAAACATAAAAAAAATAAATTTTGCTATTATTGAAATTACTGTTCTTTCTTCTCAAACCGACTGTTATT
>CACXFH010000029.1 GCA_902766975.1 uncultured bacterium
ATGCAAAATTTTACTCACTATACCGTAATGAAAAATGAAGCTGTTGATGCTCTTGAATGTGCCGATGGCAAAATTTATGTCGACTGCACCCTCGGAGGAGGGGGGCATAGTGAACTTATATTGCAAAGAATTTCCCCAAACGGTCGTTTAATTGCATTTGACATCGATCAGGATGCTATTGATGCCGCAAGTGAAAGACTTAAAAATTACAAAAACTTAACAATAGTAAAATCCTCCTATACAAACATCAAAAAAGTCATATCAGCTTTAGGAATAAAAAAAATTACAGGGGGCGTTTTATTTGATTTAGGTGCATCGTATCACCAGTTAACAAAACAAGAACGCGGCTTTTCGTTTTCAAAAGAGGCACCTTTAGATATGCGGTTTAATCAAGACGAAAAGTTAACCGCTTACGATGTGATAAATAAATACAGTGAGAACGATCTTGTGCGCATATTTTCCGAATATGGGGAAGAACATTTTTCAAAACGTATTGCAAAAGAAATTGTTAACAAACGTAAAGTTACGAATATCAAGACTACAACTGAATTAGCAAATTTGATTGTCGGCTGTACACCGCATGTGAAGTCAAAAGTTCACCCGGCAACCCGTGTTTTTCAGGCTATAAGAATAGAAGTGAACCATGAGTTACAAAATGTTAAAAGCACTTTGAATGATTTGTTGGACATATTGGGGTTTGGTGCTATAATCAGTGTAATAAGTTTTCATTCTCTTGAAGACAGGATTGTAAAGCATTTGTTCAAATATCATTCAACCCGTTGTCACTGTGACAAAACTCAAGCAATTTGTAATTGTCCCCCTCCTATATTGGAGTTGGTAAATAAAAAACCGATAACGGCTACAGAAAAGGAAATAATAGAAAATCCACCTTCAAGAAGTGCTAAATTAAGGGTCGCAAGATATATTAAAAAGTAGAACGGTACAATGAGTACAAATATAAGAGTCTCAAATCAAAATAATATATTAAAGCCTGTTGGACAGGTAATTGTTAAAGCTGCATCGAATCCTGTTGAACAAACTGTTGTTTCCGGAGCATTTTATCGGGCAAAACCGATTACTATCAAGGAAATGATTATACGAAGAATTAATAAAACTTTATGTATAATTCTTTTGTGTACCATTGGGGTTACTTTTGTAAGTTATTATATTGCAATGAATTTTGAGGCAAAACTCAATGCATTGGACAGAGAAATTGTACAAATAAATACGGAAAATCAAGATTTGCAGGCAGATTTAGACAGGTATAAATCTTTTAATAATGTTGATAGCAAAATCGGAGAGTTTAAACTACTGCAAAAAGCTGAAAAGGTAATGGAAGTTACGGCAGAAAGTTCTCCGCTTGCCGTTCCGCATTCTAAAAAAGCCCCTCAAACAAAATTTAGTTGGGCTATAGGTTATTAATTTTTATACATGGGAAGCGTTTGAATTGCAAAACATTTTGTTGGAATATCTTGAACAAGCAGATTATTATAAAAACAAAAAAGATTATAAATCTGCTATTGATTGCTATGAAAAGTTTATTAATATTGATTCCTCAAAGGTTTCTATTCTCACAATAACTGCTGATTTATATTCAAAACTAAACGGGAGTGAATCTTTAGGAAGGCAAATAGAGCTTTACGAAATGGCATATATTTTACAGCCGCAAAACAGATTGGTATTACACGGTTTGGCATTTGGGTATGAAAAACTCGGAATGAACGATAAAGCAAAATTATTTTATGAAAAATTGTTGGAAAATAATCCGAGTGAAAATGATTTTTATAATTACGGCGGTTTTTTAATCCATTGCGGCGACTTTAAAAACGGGCACAAATATTTCAAACACCGATTTAATATTGACGATATTAATTTGGAATATCCTGCCGATAAAACAAAAAAATGGGATTTAAATACAAATATATCGGATAAAACTCTGTTAGTCCATTACGAACAGGGATTTGGCGACACTATTATGTATTCAAGGTTTGTGCCGGCTTTGAAACACTATGCAAAAAAGATTATTTTTAAAGTACAAAACGAACTTTTCGATTTGATTTCCAATTCAGAAATCTTTAAAGATATCGAAATAATAAATGACAAGCGCGAAGCGCATTATGATGTAAATATGGCGCTTTTGGATGTTCCTTATGTTTTGCAAAGCGAAGCTTCAAATTTACCTGAAACAGATAAATATTTAAATGTAGAGCAAGAAAAAGTGCAAAATTTTAAAAACGAATTTCTGCAAAATCACGAAGG
>CACXFH010000030.1 GCA_902766975.1 uncultured bacterium
ATTTCCGAAAATGATTTGGCATTAGAATATGCATACAATCAAGTGTATGATTTGTTATATCCTGATGAAGGATTGCAAGATTTTGCAATGCAAGCTGTAAATGAACATCCAGGTTATATTAGAGGGAATTCAGATGATAGAGAGGAATATAATGGTTATGAAGATGATTCTGATGGTTGGGACGGTAAAATAGGAGCCTTAACATCATTGTACGGAACAAGTGTTATGGGCGGATACTGCGAAGATACATACGATGACTACGAAGGCGGAGTATGGCGCTATGCACCTCAATATCTCGGGATTGTTTATTCAAACTGCGGCGATGGAGGCTGGAGCGACCAAAGACATAGTGCCAGCGTAAGTTTAAATAACATTGCAAAAGTATTCATGACGGCATACATAGAATATATGGATCAAATGGATGATAAATATTCCTACGATATGGGTTCAATAAGCAATGCTACATTGTGGGATAACAGCGACGACCATATGTTTAAAATCAAAGTCGGTTCTGACGTGGATACCGGAGATGATAATCTCTATGCAAATTTCTATGATACATTATTCAACAGAATTTGCATGAACGGTTGGAGCGAAAATGATAATGTTAACAAAATTGAGTATATGCAAGAGTTGCTTAAAAACGGCTCCGTTTATATTTCTTCAATAAATAATGACGGGAATTATTACCAAAACAGCTATTCTACCGATACATACATCGCAGAAGTCGCCGACACCGAAGGTATAGCACAAGCAGAGGCGAAGTATAACGCCGCCAAAGCAAGAATAGAACATAAAGAAAATACGATTGATATGAAGATGAAAAACCTCGATACTGAAATTTCATCACTGACAACCGAGTACGATACAATGAAAGGACTCATCTCTAAAGTTATTGAAAAATCGTTTAAACGATACGAGGCATAAAACTATTTGCAATAATATGTAAGTTGGGGTTTCTACCCCAACAGGATACGTCATTCTGAGGGAATAGAATGACCGAAGAATCGCCCGATTGAACTCAAATACGAACGGCAAGGCGATCCTTCTCCTAAAGGCTCAGGATGACAGTCATTCTGAGAGAATGAAATGACGAATAATTCCTCCCCTTGTTAGGGGAGGTTAGGTGGGGTTTTGAAGATAAAACGGAAAATATTTATGCAGCCCCTTGACAAAAGAAACATATAATCAGACAATAAAGTAACGGAAGGGATATAAATTATGGTCAAACAAACTTATTTGCATAATGAACATGTAAAATTAGGTGCAAAAATGGTTGATTTTGCAGGTTGGCACATGCCTGTTCAATATACATCAATAATAGAAGAACACAAAACCGTCCGTGAAAATGTCGGAGTTTTTGATGTTTCACACATGGGAGAAGTTTTTGTTTCAGGAGATGATGCAACTGCATTTTTAAATAAAGTCGTTCCGCAAAGTATAGATAAATTACCCTATGAAAAGGCGGTGTATTGCCAATTAACAAAACCAAACGGCGGACTTACGGACGATTTGATTATTTATAAATTGGGGATTGAAAGTTATTTAATAATTTGTAATGCATCAAGAGTTGATGAAGATGTAAATTGGCTTTCTCTCAATGCAAGAGATTTTGATGTCAAAATAGATAATCAGTCGCATAATTATTCTCTGATTGCAATACAGGGACCCAAAGCAATTAATTTAATGCAAAAAATGGGTTATAATATTGAGAATCAAAAATCATTTACCATAAAATCCGTTGCAATTGAAGGTATCAAATTGCTTGCATCAAGAACCGGTTACACGGGTGAAGACGGATTTGAATTGCTTATAAGAAATAATGATGCAGAATTTTTATGGAACAGAATATTAGAAAAAGGACAAGAATTTGGTATAAAACCAATCGGGCTGGGGGCAAGAGATACTCTAAGATTGGAAGCCGGATTGCATTTGTACGGAAATGACTTAAATGAAGATACCACTCCGATTGAGGCCGGCTTGAGTTGGTCCGTTCCAAAAGATAAAAAAGAAGATTATAACGGGAAAGATGTTATTATGAGCCAAATTCAATACGGTACGAATAAAAAACTTATCGGTTTTGAAATGCTTGACAGAAACATCCCGCGCCACGAATATGAAGTTTATTTTAACAAAGAAAAAGTCGGAGAAGTAACAAGCGGCGGTGTTGCGCCAACATCGGGTAAAAATATCGGAATGGCTTATGTAAAAAATATTGCCGAAATTTGCCCGGACTCTATTATTCAAGTTATGATAAGAGAAAAATTACACGATGCAAAGGTGGTTAAAAGACCGTTTGTACAAAAAAGGAACAGGGTATAGAAGTGAGTGGTGAATAGTGAGTTGCGAATGATAGTTATTGGTGCTGACACACATATAATAATTATTAAACCCGTAAAGGTCTATTCACAATCCACGTTTCACAATTCACATCAAAATAAGGAGTATGATAAATGAGTTACAAAGATGAAATGTATTGCACTAAATCGCACGAATATGTCGTAAAAGAAGATGGCAAGTATGTAATCGGATTGACAGATTATGCAATAGAACAGCTTGGAGATATTGTATTTTTAGAATTACCGGCTATAGGAGATGAATTTGAAAAAGGCGAAACCTTCGCAAATATTGAGTCAGTAAAAGCTGCATCCGAAATTTACATGCCGATAAGCGGCAAAATTATTGAAATTAATGAAGAACTTCCTGACGCTCCGGAAATGCTTAATCAAGATTGCTATGAAGGAGGCTGGCTTGTAAAAATTGAATCAAATGCGGCTGAAAGCGAATTTGATGATTTAATGACTTATGATGACTATAAAGCGGAATTGGAATAATATATGAAAAATTTTTTAGTGCACAGCGATGAAACAATCAGACAAATGTGTAAAGAAATCGGAATAAACACAGCAGAAGATTTGTTTAAACAAATTCCTCAGGATATAAGAATAAAAGAACTGAATTTGCCTGACGGATTGAGCGAAATGGAAACTCAAAGACAGATAAAAAAAATCGCAAAAGAAAACAAATCAGATTTTGTAAATTTTATGGGTGGGGGAATTTATAATAAATTTATTCCTGCATGCATAAATCAGGTTGCAAACAGATTTGAATTTAATACTGCATATACCCCTTATCAGCCGGAGATTTCCCAGGGCACATTGCAGATTATGTATGAATTTCAGACAATGATTTGCCGCTTGACGGGAATGGATATTTCCAATGCTACGGTGTATGATGGGGGGACGGCATGCGCTGAGGCGATTTTAATGGCTTGCCGCATTACTAAAAAATATAAAGTTTGTATTATGAATTCTCTAAACCCCGAATACAAAGAAGTTATAAAAACTTATACATATTCTCAAAACATTGAAGTTGATTGGGTTGATGAAATTGCGCAAAATACAAAAGATTATGCTTGTGTTTTAGTTCAAACTCCAAATTATTACGGAGAAATTATTGAACCGCAAAAGAGTGAAGATTGTTTACTTGTAGTATGTACAGATGTTTCAACGCTTTCAATTTTGAAACCGCCCGGACAGTACAATGCCGATATTGTCGTTGGAGATATCCAAACTTTGGGGATTCCGATGAATTTTGGAGGACCAAGTGCAGGGTTTGTAGCATGTAAAGAAAAATTTATGCGTCAATTACCCGGACGCCTTGCAGGCAGGACGACTGACAAAGACGGGAAACAAGCTTTTTGTCTGACTATTCAAACAAGGGAACAACATATTAAACGTGAAAAAGCAACAAGTAATATTTGTTCAAATCAGGCACTAATCGGACTTTGTGCAAATCTTTACCTGTCAGTTATGGGTGAAAAGGGATTTTATCAGGCAGGATACCTATCGACTGTAAATGCACACAAGCTTGCTCAACAATTGCAAAATAAAGGAATAAAGGTTCTGAATAATAATTTCTTTAATGAATTTGTTATAGAAGTTGAAAATTCCGATAAATTTCTTTCCGATTTGGAAGAAAAAGGAATTTTGGGCGGGATAAAACTTGATGAACACAAAATTCTTGTCGCAGTAACAGAAATGATAACAGATGAAGATATTGAAAACTATATTGCATAATGCCCAATGATTTTATTTATTGTTCACCCCGTAACCAAACATTGCAAAATCATACTTTATCGGGTCTTCAGGGCAAAATTCTTTCAATTTGTTTGTCAGTTCAATCACTGATTTAAAATCATTTGCATGTCTTGCTAATAATCCCATTTGCCTTGAGATTCTGCCGACATGCACATCTAAAGGTATATATAATTCGGACGGCTTGATAAAATTCCAAATTCCTGCATCAACACA
>CACXFH010000031.1 GCA_902766975.1 uncultured bacterium
GTTCTAATCATTCGGTTTACGGCATTACCGCCGCCGCCGCCGACACCTACGACTTTAATATTTGCAGGATTTATGTTTGATCTGAAATTAGTATTGCTGCTTGTGTTTTCTTTTGCTGCAAATAAGTCTGATACGATATTTTCCACTGTTATTTACCTCATATCTTTTAATCCTAAAACATAAAATTACACAAGTAGTGTAACTCTAACAATATACTATTTTAAAAAGATTAAAAGTACAAGAAAATAATATTAATTATGAACAAAAATTAAGTTGTTAATTAAAAAACTAAGCTACAGAATTTAAACCGGAAGTGCGCCCTAAAAACATATTTCTTTCTTCTTGTCTTCTTCTTGTAAGTCCTCTAAGAACATTTCCGCCGGCTTTGTTGTATTCAAGCATTGCTTGTGCAATTTGTTCGTTATTTCTGTTCTTTACAAGTGATTGCAAATTTTTCGGTCCACAGTTATAAGTAAAACTTACTAATGCATCAAATTGGTTTTGAGTCCAGTTTCTGCCCAATTGATTTACGTATTGTTCGCATTTTTTCAAATCTTTTTCTAACTGGTCATCTGCTTGTTGTTGTGTCCATACTGTACCTTGAGGAACTCCGTAATGTCCCCAGCCTATTGTGTATTCTTTTTCGGTCGGTACAGCCTTACATGCTTTAAGGCTGCAAGATTCAAAATTCTTTATTAATTTTATACCTTGGCTTCCGGTTTTTTGTGCGTTGTTGTCGTTGTTCGTTTTTTCAGGTTGAGTGTTATCCGTATTGTTAGTCGTTAAGTTTGTTATATTTGACAAAAACGGATTTGTATATGTATTTTGCGGTGCAATGATTTGAGGAATATAATTAAATGTCGGAGTTTGATAATTATAAGACCCCAATCCGTTAAACGCAAACGGATTTGCATAATTCATTGTCATATACGGATTAAAGCTTGAATAGTTATATGCACCGAATAGCGGCATTGGAGGAACTGCAGTAGCAGCTGCCATTCCTAAAAAGTAATTCAAACGTGGATTGAAACATCCCGTTCCAAAAAAGAGATTGGGACTGAAACATCCGGTTCCTAAAACAAAATTCAAACGTGGATTGAAACATCCCATCATAAACGGGTTATATCCGCTGATAGTTATATTCTGTCTGTAATTTACTCTAAACATCCCGTATAATCCCCTTGTATATATATAAAGTATATTTAATTTAAATAATTGCCTTTTTTATGCTAATATGTTAATAAATGTTAAGCGCCATAATAATTTGGGTATTTGTAAGTAAGCATGTTTATAATATATTTGTATTGGTAGAGGATAGATTTATAATGGTAAACGAAACAAAAACACACGAAATTACCGTCGACGTAGTTATTTTGACAATCAAGAACAATGCATTACAGGTATTGTTGGTTAAACGTACCAATGAGCCTTTCAAGGACAAATGGGCAATCCCCGGAGGCTATGTAAGACTTTCAGAAAATCTTGATGAAGCTGCATTGAGGGTTTTAAAAGAAAAAACTGCCGTTGATAATATTTATCTTGAACAGTTGTATACATTTGGTGATCCTTTAAGACACCCGGACGGACGTGTAATAACATGTGCTTATTTTGCACTGGTGCGTTCAGAGGATATAAAAATTGTTTCAACTTCCGAACTTGGTTGGCACAAGGTAATGGATTTACCGCCTCTTGCATTCGACCACAAAGAAATTATCCTATACTCTCTGAAACGTACCAGAGAAAGATTAGAAATTTGTCCTGTTGCATATCAGCTTTTGCCCGAAAAATTTACACTGACCGAAATGCAAAAGGCTTATGAACTTATCATGCAGAAAAAACTGGACAAACGTAATTTCAGAAAGAAAGCGCTCTCTACAGACGGTCTTGTAGAACTTGAAGAATACACAAAATCTTCTTCAAAACGTCCGGCAAGATTGTATACTTTTGAAAGAATTGAATTAAATTCAAAAAGAGCGCATTTTATAAAAAAAGGAGATAAAAAATAAATGGCAAATTTATTATGGTATATAGCAACAGGCTGCGCGGTATTGTTAATTCTGTTAATTCTTATGCATTCTCCAAAAGGTGACGGCATTGGCGGAATCGGCGGAGCTTCACATATTTTTGCATCTCAGAAAAGCGCCGAAAAAGGTTTAAATAAAGTTACGGGTATATTCTGTGCAATATTTATCATTTGTTCATTTTTAATTGGTTTAGGTATTATTAAATAACTTTTATGGCAAAAGTAAAATCAAAATGGGTTTGTCAAAATTGCGGATATGAAAGTGCCGGATATTTGGGAAAATGTCCCGAGTGTTCTTCATGGGGTTCTTTTGTGGAAGAAACTCAAGGGGGAAATAATAAAATTGTTCCGCTTGCAAATGATATAAAACCGTCCTTGATTACGGATATTCAGGTTGGGAAAGAAATTCGTGTCAGTACAAATATTTCTGAATTTGACAGAATTTTGGGCGGCGGATTGGTTCAGGGGTCTATTGTATTAATCGCCGGCGATCCCGGAATCGGGAAATCTACAATTCTTTTGCAGACAAGTGGCGGATTGGCTTCTCAAGGAAAAAAGATTTTGTATGTTTCTGCAGAAGAATCAGCAGGTCAGTTAAAACTGAGAGCAGACAGACTCGGGGTAAAAAGTGACAGTTTATATATCTACCCTCAGACAAATCTTGAATGTATAAAATCACAGATTGAGGAATTGAGTCCGGATGTCGTTGTTGTAGATAGTATTCAGGCTATTTATTCTCAAATGGTAACAAGTTCTGCAGGCAGCGTTTCTCAAATTCGTGAATGTTGCAATATTCTGATGCAGATTGCAAAAACAAAGAATATAACAGTTCTTGTAATAGGGCATGTGACAAAAGACGGCAACATTGCAGGTCCAAAAGTTTTAGAGCACATGGTTGATACAGTTATTTCATTTGAAGGGGATAAGTATAAATCTTACAGAATGCTGCGCTCTATGAAAAATCGTTTTGGTAATACTTCTGAAGTCGGAATTTTTGAAATGGGGGCAACCGGTTTAAAGGAAATAATTAATCCAAATCAATTGTTTTTGAATGAACGCTCTCAAGAAAATATCCCGGGGACCGCTATTATCGTAACAAATGAGGGTACTCGTCCGCTTTTGGTTGAAATACAGGCACTTGTCGGAGCAACTCCTTATCCTTCCCCTCGCAGGGTTGCAAACGGGGTCGATTTTAGTCGATTATTACAAATACTTGCCGTGCTAGAAAAAAGAGTCGGATTGAATTTATCTAAACAAGATGTTTATGTAAACGTTATGGGTGGGATTGATGTTGATGAGCCGAGTGCTGATTTAGGGATAGCTCTTGCAATAGCAACTTGCGCAAGAGATGTTGTTGTAGATTCTCAGACGGTTATTATCGGGGAAATAGGATTATCAGGCGAAATTCACCCTGTAAATAATCTTGAAAAACGACTGAATGAAGCTGCTATGACAGGATTTAAAAAGGCTATTATTCCATACGCAAACAGAGATATCTCAAATCCAAAAATTAAGACGGTGCCTGTAAAACGTCTTATTGACGCGATTAGTGCGTGTATTAGTCCGGTACAGGAGTAAATTCAAATGAGTTTAGAAGAAGAATTAGGGCAAATTTTAAAAGATAAAAAACTGACAATTGCGACTGCGGAGTCATGCACCGGCGGATTGGTAAGCTCAAGATTGACAGATGTTTCTGGCAGTTCAGATTATGTAAAGTTGAATTTTGTAACCTATGCAAATGAAGCAAAAAATTCGGTTTTGGGTGTAAGTTGGGATATTTTAAATAAGTATGGAGCAGTAAGCGAACAATGCGCACAGGCAATGGCAGAAGGCTTACAGAAAGTAACAGGATGTGATATTGTGCTTTGTACAACGGGCATAGCAGGCCCGACAGGCGCAACAGCAGATAAACCTGTCGGATTAATGTTTACTTCAGTAAAATATAATGGTATTGTGACAGTGAAAGAAATTCGACTGCCCAAAACCACACCCCGTATTGAAATGAAACAAAGATTTGCCGATGAAGCATTAAAGCTTGCGATATTGTTATTAAGGGAAAATAGAATATCATAATTATTATGTTTCTGTGTTGCATAATTTCTTAATATAACTTAAAGTTTTAAGTTTTATAAGCAATTTTTCTTTTACTTTTGCTTTTGTTATGAAGTGAAGGTCAAAAATGTACTGTGATGTAGAAAGGAAAAATAATTATGATTAATCCTGTTCCTCAAAACTATGGTATCTACCCAGGTGTATATCCGGGGGCAAACCCAAATAGTATGTATCCTGTAATGTATGAAAATCATACAAATCCCGAAGCAGAACAGTTTAGAAGAAAAACTCTTGATGAAATTCAAATTAAACAGGCTTATGTAAAAGTTGAGTTTTTACAAAACACATTGAATAAGTATGATAAAGAACTTACTCAAGTTCAGAAAAATGTTTTAAATGGTGAGTTGCAAAACGCACAAAGAGAATTTGCAATTTTGCAGCAGCAATTAAACAATAAATATGGTGTAAAAAATTAATTTATATTCTGTAGCAGAGGTTGCCTTCGGATAGATTTATTCTGACAAATATGCGTGTCAGGTAAATATCAATATGAGGCAGCCTCTTTTAAAAATTCTTGCTCTTTGTTTTATCCTTAGTCTGTAAAATAAAAGTACCAAACAATATTTATTAATATTTACTTTACAATATATCGTATTTAAGTTAAAATCACCCTTAGAACGAGAGGGATGTCGGTTAATGAAATATGATAGAATTTTATTAAAGATTAGCGGGGAAGCGCTTTTAGGAGATCAACAGTTTGGCATTGCGCCTGAACCTGTCACTATGATTGCGAATGAAATTAAAAAAGCCGTTGAATTAGGAGCTCAAGTTGCTGTTGTTGTCGGCGGCGGTAATATTTTCAGGGGGATGAAAAACAGTACAAAAATCGGGCTTGACAGGGCTACCGGTGATTATGTAGGAATGCTTGCAACAGTAATGAATGCTATTACATTGCAGAGTGCGTTAATTCAAACAGGGGTGGATTGCAGAGTCCAAAGTGCAATAAGTATGAAACAAATTGCCGAGCCGTATATTCGCCACAGAGCAATACGTCATTTGGAAAAAGGCAGAGTTGTTATATTTGCTGCCGGTACGGGAAATCCGTTTTTTACAACAGATACGGCTGCTGCATTAAGAGCTTCTGAAATTAATGCTCAGGCTATGCTGATGGCAAAAAATGGTGTGGATGGCGTATATACCGCAGACCCCAACACTGATGCAAGTGCAAAGAAAATTGATAAAATGCACTACGATGATATAATTATAAACGGCTTAAAAGTTATGGATACTTCAGCCTGTGATTTGTGCAAGCAAAATAATATTCCGATTATTGTTTTTGATTTTAAACAGGAAAACGGAATAAAAGATATTTTGAGCGGTAAAGATTTAGGAACTTATATAAATTAGAAAGAGGTAAATGATGTCAGAAGCTTTAGATGAAATGTTTTTATTCGGCGAAGA
>CACXFH010000032.1 GCA_902766975.1 uncultured bacterium
AATTATTCCGGCAGAGATTTGGAGTTAAATAAAGTTTATCAAATTTTAAAAGATATACCGAATGTAAAATTTTATAATTTGCAAAAAAACGGTGAAAATATTGAACAAATATTGCCGCTCGGGCATACATTCAAAGATTTCACAGACAGCGCATGTGCGCTTAAAAATATGGATTTAGTCGTCACTACGGATAATGTGATATTAAATCTTGCGGGGGCTTTGGGGCTTGATACTATTGCATTGTTTAATAAGGAGACAAACTATCGTTGGTTTAAAACAACCGGTGAAAATGTCGGGTGGTATAAAAGTGTAAAACCACTGCAAGCCGATTTACACAATAATTGGGATGAAGTATTTGCGGAATTAAAATCGGAAATATTAAATAGATTATAATCTTAATTTTTCTTTACAAAGTAAAAAAAATCAGCAAAAAAAATTTTTAGGGGGTTAATAAAAGACATCAAATTAATAATAGGAGTATAACATGTTAAGCGGATTAAACATAATAAAACCGATAAATTCACATCAGTCAGCAATTGCAAAAAAGTGCGGTTGGAGGAGTTTAGATACCCTTCCGGTAAGAAAAAATATATTACCCGATGGCTTTGTCGGAACTGCAAAACCCGAGCCTAATGTATTATCAATCGGTACAAAATTAAATGAAAATAATTTTACAATAATGGAATTGATGTTAGGTAACGATAAAATGGCAAAAAGTCCTTTTATACGTTCTAATATGACTGAAATACTAAAAGCTTCAAACACAAAAGCAGGTGCTTTGGAAATGCAAAAAATGTTGACACCCGAGACAATTGATAAATTGGATACAATGCGAACACTTGTAAAAAAACATCCCAATGATTACATTAAAGATAAATCAGTTGTTAAGTATATGTTAACTCCTGCCGGAGTGACTTCTTTGTTTAAAGATATGAATTTGATAAAAGCCGCTTATGTTCTTGATAAAGATGCATTAAATATGCTTTTTAAAATGGATATTACACAAGGCAAAGGTTTGGAAGTTCTTTCATCTATCGGCAAAAGAGGGATACCAGAACTTGATGCTGTTAAGAAAATAGTTTCAGATCCAATGCACAAGTTCCCACCGGAGCATCAATTAATATATTTTACAAAATAAAAATAATTTTAATCTGAAAAATGTTCTGCTATAATAATTGTAGCAGAACATTTTTTTGAGGATAAATATATGAAAAAGATATTGGCAATTTTATTGATTTTATGCTGCTGCATGCCTGCTGTAGCAAAGAGAAGGCAAAATGAGGAAATAATAACTCCGCTTTCTCAACTGGAAAAAAGACAATTCCAAACAAGAACTTATCCGGCTAATGATAACGTTATAGCGATGAAAGCGATATTAAATGTCTTGCAAGATGAGGGCTTTATTGTGTATAACGTAAACTCATTGCTCGGGTATATATACGGCGTAAAAGATTTTGATTTATCTGACCCTAATATTGACATTTCAAAAGAATTTGGAGTTACTAAATCAAGATTGAATTATAACGGAGTAAAGGTTGCAACACTGGAAGTCAGTGTCAACGTGACTCAATATGGTGAAAAATCAAGAATCAGAGCTAATTTTAAACGCAAATTGCTAAATCAATACGGCAATGCTCAAATGATAGATGATATTTCCGAAATTGAATTTTATGATGATTTCTATTCAAAAATCGATAGTGCAATGAATTTGCAAAAACAGATTTCTGATAAAGTCCAAAATACGACTCCTGCAAAGGTTAAACAAACCCCTATACAAAAAACTAAAACTGTTAAACCTGCTAATGTAACATCGACAGAACCGGCTCAAGAAACTGAAGATGATAAAGCTTTAAATAAAGATAATTTAATAATTAAAGAAAATTCAGATTCCGGAAATGATGATAATTCGCAAGAATTATTAAAAGGTGAGGAACAAGAAGTTATTCCCGAACCAAAAAATGAAAAAATTAAGTCAAATAAATCAAATGAAACAAAAGAAGAAAAAGAGGATATCCGGTTGAAATCTGCCACTGAAATTGATGAAGAATTGTCAACAGTGGCAGGGGAAGAACAAGCTTCTTCTGATAATTCGAAAGAATTAAAAGAGCTCATAAAGCAGGCTAAACAAGAAGCAAAGCAAGCACAAAAGGAAGCAAAACAGGCAGAAAAAGAAGCTCGTAGAGCTCAGAAAGAAGCCTTGAAAGCAGCAAAACAACAAGCAAAAGAAAATGAAGAATAACATAATGAAGAAATTTTTCAGTATTATAGTAATTCTATTTTTTATCACAAACATTGCGACTTATGGCAGAACAATGCCAAAGGTTAAAGCAGATGCACTTTATGATATGCAAACGGCTTATTTTGAGACTGAAGATACAAATTCTGTAATGCAATCTGCCGCCTCTGTTTTATACGATAGTGATTATTCAATAGAAGATTATAATGAAGAATTTGGTCTGATAAGGGCTCAGAAAGTTTTTAAAGCTGCATACACCAGTAAAAAACGAATCGCGGGGTGGTCTGTTGTACTTGCAGCTGCAACAGCATACACTGTTTTTTCTTACGGTTCAACGGCTGCCATGATGTATAGCCCCACAAGGCGCATAGCTACAGAATTAAAAGATAAAACCGTAATTGTTGATGTTAATGTATTTGTTGAAAAGATTGATAATAATGTGGTAAAAGTGAAATTTATCCCTGTGGAGAAAGTTTTGCAAAATGCTGACGGATTTGCATTTAACCAAATGGCTCCGCTAAAAGTTATTCGCATTTATAAACCTCAGGCATATCAAGAATTTTTTGCACAGGTAAAAAAGAATTTGGAACAGTAATGTAAGTTCGGTATTATCCTAGTGCTGCTTATAAACTTTATCGGAGTACATCTGAATATTCGGAGTATCTATTTCAAATGCGTGAATTCTGCCCGGTCCCAATACAACCGATACACTTCCGTCATTGACCTGAAATTTGCTTTCTTCTCCATATTTTGGAAGTAAATTTTCAAGTTTTTGAGTGGATTTCATTGTCGGAACAATAACTTTGCACGCAACAGGATGATTTACGTCCTTATTTGCCAAAACCAAAATTGTTCTGCCCTGTTTGTGACGGGCAAACGCAATAACTTGATCTTGTTTATCTTTTTCTTTATTCAAAATAATATATGAACCGCGGCGAATTATATCATCATATTTATCTCTGAATTTAAAGCATTCACTCATAAATTTCCCGATTTGAGGTTCTTTCCCTCCCGGGCGACGTGAAAGGTTGAATATATCAAGCTTACCCTGATGAACAGTCATTTCGTGATTATCTGTCATTGTAACAGGGTTATATTGATTTCTGTACGGATAAACATAATAATCACCGGATTGAAATCCGTCTACAATATACGGATTCATCATTGGTAATGTCGCTTGTAAACCGGAAGTCAGATTGCAATAGACTTCTTTCCCGTGGAACATAGGCGAAACATCGTCGTGGGTCGCAAATGACCCGATTAATGATTTCCCTGTTTCTACTCTGTATGACATATTAAGATTATCAATGACATAATCATGTAAATCTTTAGCTTTTGGCCATTCATGGAAAATATGATACTGTCCGTAATATGCATCAAACCCCGCGCGCAAAGAATCTTCAGGCCTGTCATAAGGCATATTTGCCTGCGGAGAAGCATCTTCATAAGTATAAGTTTCAGCAAGCCATGCAAATTCAGGATCTCTTTTTCTTGAATACGGAATTAGAATATCCCAAAATTCGACCGGTTTAGCTCTTGCGACATCAGCTCTGATTCCGTCAACGCCGGCATCTATCATCATATCTACAAATTGTCTGTGATATTCAAGTAATTTCGGATTGAGTGTCCTTTTTCCTTCATCATCCCAAGGCTGAAACATTCTTATATCTTCCCATCCCTGAGGCGTTTTTGGGATTCCGTTTTCAATCGCCATAAGTTCCGGCTTCTCTTTATAAAGGTTATATGATGCGCAACTTGGCATATCAACCATAACCTTTATACCTCGCTTGTGGCATTCATCAACAAAAGCTTTGAATTGTTCTTTATCCGAACGCGGGTCATTTTTATCAATTAGTACAGGGTCTATTTTTAACAAATCCTCAGGAGAATAAACAGAACCTGCGGTTCCCATTGCATTGTCCTTGCCTGGGGGATTTATCGGCAGAATGTGCAATGTATTAAATCCTTGAGCTTTTACTTCATCCAGTCTTGAAATCGCACCTAAAAAAGTTCCTGCTTTTTCGTGTCCGTCAATGTATTCATTGCCGTTGGAATCTTTTGCGCTAAAAGTTCTTGGTAATATGGCAAGTATTTTTGCATTGTTTGTTGTAAAAAGTGTTCTGAGATTATTTTTATAATTCGGATCTGCCACTGTTTGAGTCGGAGCAACTGCAGGTGCATTTATTGCGGCTTGAACATCCAGATATTGTTGAATTAAATTGGTAGAATCACCCCTGAATGAAACAGCAGAAGCACTTTGAGTACTCCGAATATAAGGAGAACTAATTCTCAAATTTATTAAATTTGTACCAATTGCTGAAATCATTACTTATTCTCCTTGATTATTTTATCTTTGGGCATTTTCCCCATAAAAAATTGAGAAAGAACTGTTAATCCAAGTAGCCCTGCCCCGAGTCCGCCAAACATTTTAAGCCACGTTTTGGTGTTATATTTTTGATTAAATAATTTTGTAAACATATCATCCAATGAACTGCCCAGAAGTTGGAATCTGAATTCTGAAGTTGAATCAGCATTTCCACCGACAACTTTATGATTTTTCTTTGTAAAATATTCATCTCCGCCAAGATAACTGAACAATTCTTTGCGGTATTGTTCAAAATTTTTGAAAAACATTGAATTTTCTATTTTACCTTTTGTTTTTGGACTTAGTCTGTCACTATACATCAATCTCATTGCCGAATCATAAAAAATCCTGTCGTGCGGATTATCAGCAAGCTGTTCAACAGCTTTTTTACCGTAAAATTCATTTACAACCTTACCCATTTCGGTTTTTATATCTGAGAAAAATGCTTTTCTTTGTTCATCAGTTAAATTGTCAGGATTTAAATCAGGGTCCCTGAGGAAGAAAAATTTAACAGCATAATCAGACGAATGACCGCCTATTAAAAGCTGCTTTGACATTTCTATCATTTCTTCTTTCATTACACGAGGGAAATCAACATGTTTAATCAAATTCCCTGCATTATCCGTATAATTATATTCATATAGCGAGTCCAAATGCTGCTTATCAGATACTCTTTTGAAGAAATCCAAAGTATTTAACAAGCGATAGAATGAACTTTTTACCCCTCTTACTCTGTCTTGAATAAATGATAATTGTAAATCTTTAAGAGTATGAGTATCG
This sequence comes from uncultured bacterium, assembly GCA_902766975.1. Taxonomy (GTDB): domain Bacteria; phylum Cyanobacteriota; class Vampirovibrionia; order Gastranaerophilales; family Gastranaerophilaceae; genus Zag111. The sequence continues at coordinate 5,382 of CACXFH010000032.1, forward strand.
ATACCATTTTGCACATCGTAACCTGTTAATCTCTGAGCCGTGTAATTCATTCTGCATTGTTTTAATTTATTGGAAGCTTCGTCAAATGTTAAATCAACATAATCCTTATACGGATTTTGTTCATTAGGAGCATATTTTTCATATTGCGCAAATTTGGTCCTGTCCTCAAGGAAATTTAATTTTTCGATAATTTTATCTATGACTTCATTATATTTTGCATCATCAGCAACGATTGCCTCAAATTTATCTCTAATTAAATTCCCGACCAAATTTGAATCCATTCTTGTTTTGGCGATGTCTTTATCTGCAATACCGAGAGTTTTTAACATTTCATTATCTAAAATACCGTTCCAGGTATTTGCAAGATAAGTTTCCTGAGCCTGAGCGGATTTTAAGTATGCATATTTGTTTAAAACCCTTTGGCGCGCATTGAAAGTATTTATAGTCTTATTTATTTCTTTTAAATCATTTATAGCATCATCTGTTAAAGTTGCAGAAGGAACGGCTTTAAAATGTTTATACAAAACCGACTTACCGCTTTGTATCGAATCAAGCATTTGGTCAAACTTAAATCGTGCTTTTTTGACGGTTTTGCTTTCCGGCTGAGCATTTTCTAACACTGACAATTTTTCATCCACAGCATCTTCAAGGGCTTTTACATAAGTCGAAAATTCTTTTTGCGAGCCTAATGTTTCTCCTGCAAACAATGTACCTCGTTTGCTTTCATCAAGTTTTGATATAATTTCATCAGCACTTGGAATAATTTGTGTTAATTCATTTTCGCCAATACCCTTAAATACATCTTTTAAGGAATTGCTTATACCCTCAAATGTACCTTTTGATATGTTATAGCCGTTTTGTTGTAATAAAATACTCTTCAAATCACGTTCAACCGCTTTTGCCGTAATCGTATCCATACTTTTTGCCAATGTAGTTGAAATTTCTGAAAAAGCTTCAGGTGTGATGGTTTTTCCTTTATATTTTTCAAGCAGGGTTTCCAACTCTTTATTTTTTGCTGAGAAATCGTATTTAGTAATTTCTGTTTTAAAATTGCTTAAAAGAGAATTGGCTTTTTTATTTATTTTCCTGTCCTGATAATTATGAATAGGGTCTTTTAGTGCTTCACAAATAAGGGCGCTCATAATCGGAGTTGCAAAACCAGCAGTGAGCATCCACATTGTGTTATTTTGTAATGCAATTTTTCGCATTTTTTCTTGAATAAAATCTCTGCGATTTTTCATGTCTTTCGGAACTCTCAGTCTATCGCCGATTTTATTTATTTCTTCATCAGAATACAAATCCCACGGAATGAATTGATGATCCTGAAACACAGGTTTTTTAGTTCCGTAATTATCACGATATTGTTGTCTTACATCAAACCCGTGAATTAAATATGCAGGAAGTTGTAATGCCAATTTTGGCCAAATATCCATAGCCGCAAAAAATGATGCAAAGCCGACAAATTCCATAATCTTTGATAACGGGGCAAATTTTCTTGAGAAAAGATACGTTGCGATTGTTAAACCGCCAAGCTTCATTCCAAAATCATTGAGTCTGCCCAGTTCGTTGTCTGTTGCTTTACCTTTCACCGAATGATGAAATGCCTTTGCATTATATTTAATATCTTTAAAAATTTCAGACGGAATATCAAATAAAGAATTTCTGACTAAATGTCCGTTACTGGGTAAAGGCTTTATAAATGTTCTGTTTGACAATTCTTTATTAACATCAAAATTCTTTTTAATGCTGTCTGCATGATATTGCTGTACGGCTTGAGAATTATTTTGCAAGTATGATTGGATTAAATTAGTTCTCATTATCCGACCACACTTTCTTTATTTTTGTCCATTACATCTTTTTCTGTAACTTTAGAAGGCTTACTTGTAATACGGATTGTATTCAAGACTCCTAAAACAGTTGCTGCCGCTGCCAATCCTAAAACACCTTTGCCTGAATATTTTTCAAGCATATTTTTCGCATTTTTAGGGCTGTAAAGTTCTTTAGCACTATCAACAAAACTTTGCCCGAATACTTTTAATGAGTGTACAAAATCCTTCGGTTTCCAGAATTTTGCAGTTGCGACATTCAAATAAGATTCCCAAGGTTTTTGCGCGGCAAGACAAACTCCTGCTGCAGCCCACAAATAAGATGCAAAACTTCTTGCCAAAGTCGATTTTACCAAAACTTCTTTATACATTGGTTTTACAGCCTGATCCGAGTCATTTAAATCGGTTCCTAATCCGTTTCTTTTGGCAATTTTATCATAACGCTTATTCAAATCACCCTTTTTATTCGGATCACCATATAATAAATCCCATCTCGTAAATTCTACACTCTCACCTACTTTATGATATTCATAACTTGTCAGGTCAAAGTCATCTTTGCTTTCGGGCAGTTGATGATTTACTTTTAAATACGGAAGCTGAGTATCCACGCCAGTTGCCCATTTAACCGGAAGATTTATAAGCGATTTTGATAACGATTTTGCCAAAGCAAAAAATACAACTCCTAATGCGACTTTATTACCTAATTTTTTTGCTGCTGACTGATCAAAAGCGGGGAAATATTTTGCAGCGGAGTTAAATACAGACATTAATGTCAAACTGCCGATTACATAAGGAACTGTGCCCATCGTTAAAAATTCGTAAAAATCGGAATTTATACTCCCCTTAAGCCCTCTTGCAGGATAAACCGTAAATGCTTTTGTAAATTTATCCATAGCTATTCTTGTGCGTGTTGAAAAATTATTTTTTAAAAGAGTGTCACTCTTAGGAAGTCCGTTATCCTGAGAGTCGTTGGCTCTGAATGATAAATTTTGTTTGTCGAATTTACTTACCGGTAAAATCATGTCAACTCCGCTTTACGATATTTAGAATGCATGTCAATATTTTTTTTTGTTATTGTTTAAAATTAAATTTACAAATTTTAATATAATTTTATTTGTAAATAATGAAAAATATCATAGTGAAAATCCCCATCAAAACACAGTACCAACCGAATATATTCAATGAAAATTTGGAAATAAATTTCATAAAATATTTAATACAAAAATATCCGACTATGGCAGATACTATTGTCCCTAAAATTATAGCAGTCCAATTATATTCAACAGCTTCTGCTACATCAATTTTTATTAACGGATAGACCATTGATGCCCCCAAAATTATAGGAATACTTAACAGAAAAGAATATCTGGCTGCTGTTTCTCTGTTTAAACCGGAAAATAAACCCGTCGCAATTGTCCACCCCGAACGCGAAAACCCCGGTAAAACAGCCAAACCTTGTGCCAAACCGATTAAGATTGATTGTTTTAAATTAGGATAATCATATTTTTCAGTTCTTTTTTTAGAAAGGTATTCACTGAAAAACAAAACAAAACCTGTTAAAATAAGCAACCCTCCGACAATTGCAGGATGATATACGAGATGCTCCGCAACTTCATTTATGGGAAGCGCTAATGCAATAGTAATGATTGTACCGATTATAATATAAATCCCAAGTTTTGCATTTTTAGAAGTGTCATTCTGAACTTGTTTCAGAATCTCATTATCTTTACAAACTTCAATCAAAGCTTTGCAAATATCCCATATATCTTTTCTGAAAAATATTATGACCGCGATTAAAGTTCCTAAATGAAGCATAATATCTAAAAACACTTCTTCATTAGATTGTTGTACTATTTCAATATTCTTAAAAACTTTATAAAAATTTGACGTAAAAACCAAATGGGCTGAGCTTGAAATTGGTAAAAATTCGCTCAATCCCTGAACTATCCCCATCAAAATTGTCTGTAAAATCGGCATTTAAATCTCCTTGATATATTTTAATGTTTATGTTGTGCAAGTGCATAACAGGAATTTTCAATTCTTAAATTATTCTTCCTCAAAATAAGAACAACAAGATGATTGTGTTTCCCAAACTGAAACTTTGTGCAACTGAACAATTTTCTCTTTAAGTTTTGTATAAATGTATAACGCAATCATTTCACTTGAAGGGCTTTCTCCTTTAAAATCGGGCAATTCATTTATATCTTTATGGTCTAAACCATCCAAAACTTCATTAAGTTCTTTTTTTAAAACTTTATAATCAATTAAAATATTACTTTTATCTAATGCTTCTCCGCGGACAAAAGCTTCCACCATCCAATTATGTCCGTGCTGATTTTCGCAAGCTCCGTCATAATTTAATAAATGGTGCGCTGCAGAAAAAAATGCCTGTGTTTTAATTTCGTACATATCAATACCTCAATAATCAGATTCCTCGTCTTTTACAATCATTCCGAGTAATGCGAAGAATCTCATTACCTAAAGCCTCAGAATGACATCTTGTTTATTCAAATTGCGATTCGTAAATAAAATCACATAATTCTCTTACTGCTCCTTTGCCTCCGTCTTTTGAAGATACAAAATTGCATACATTTTTGACTTTTTTCACAGCATCTGCAGGACAAGCGCTTATGGCAACTTTTTCCAGTATCGGAATATCAGGTTCATCGTCCCCCATATATGATACTTGTGAAAAATCAAGTTCATATTTCTGCATAATAGCTTCTAATATAGGCAGTTTATTTTTAACACCCTGATATACTTCGCTGAAACGCAAATCCACAGCACGTCTGTCAACAGTCCCGTTCTTACGTCCGGTAATTATTGCCGTCAACAAACCGTTACGTACCATTTTGGCAAGACCGTGACCGTCTTTTGCATTAAAAGTTTTGTATTCAATACCGTTTTCATCATAAGTAATGCTGCCATCAGTCATAACACCATCAACGTCAAAAACCAAAAGTTTAATCTTAGAAGCTTTATCTTTTAAATCCATTAAATATTCCCTAAATTTACAATTATTATACTATAAACATGTCCACATTTATAATATTTTACAAATATTAAATAATTTCATAGAAATACTTATAATAAATTATATTGGCATAAAGCACTCAAAATCTGCTACAAAATATGAAAAAGACAATATCACAGGAATTAACTGTTTTGCATATTCATTAAAAAACCGGAGAACAAACCCCTCTTTAATTCTCCCGTCGGGAGAAGGTGTGCACAGCACGGATGAGGGGTCGGACATTAATGTTGAGCCCTAACGGGATTGACCCCTCACCCGAAAATCAACTTTTCGCCACGGCTCAAAGAGATTTTCTACCCTCTCCCGTTGGTAGAGGGCT
>CACXFH010000033.1 GCA_902766975.1 uncultured bacterium
ATTGATTTTAAAGATAAAAATTTTACAATACCCTCGCCCCTTTGGGGATACCAATTCGAACCGGCAAGGAACGAGCTGTGTGAGACTATATGCCGTATGGCTGAGGGGTAGGGTGAGGGGCTATATTTCAATGAAAAATTAACAATATCGTTTTAAAACCGGCTGCCAATAATAACAAAGTGCTACAGCTAAATCTATTGTAGATTTCGTGTTTTTGTATTTTTTGACCTACTGATTGATACTTTTTTTAGTGGGTGCACTTCAGGTATGCCAAACCTTGCCAACTTTTGTAACTTAAAGATAACAAAGTACTAACTTTATTAATTCGTGTTACAAAAAGCAATAAATTTAGCAAAAAATTATTTCAGTATACTTAATAGGAATAGAAAATAGGAAAGGATATTTATGCCTGAATTTCATACAATTAAAAATCCAAACGGAAGCGTTTTGATATCAGAATGTAAAAAAGGCACACCAATTGCATCAGGGAAACATTATATTGCGCAAGATGAAACAAAAGTTGATGCTTTCATAAAAACAAAAAAGGGACTTGATACATATAGTAAACTTCGAAAGTTGGCTTCTGTTTTTGTAGGTATTAATGCAGGTATAATTGCATTTGGCAAGCTGAAATCATTCAAAATTGTCGGTAGCATTGCAGCCGGAATAGCAACGTTAGCTGCATGTTTAACAGGAGATTATTACTTAGATAAATTCTTGCAGAACAAAAATATGAAAAGAAATAATGTACAACAAGCAGACGTTTGTTTTGATTAATACATTTAGCTACTGATTTATAGATTTAAATATTTTCTTATATAATTTTGAACGGTTTTATATGTATTAGGATAAGCATTTAGGATTTCGTCTTTATGCCCGTCGTCTTTTCCGAGAGCATAAGCAAACAGTTGTGCAAAAATCTCGGAACGGGATTTATCAGCATTCTCTATTTCTTGAGATGTTATGCCATCTGTTATATCAATATCTTCTATTGCATAGTATCTTCTTATATTATCTTTTTTAAATTCATTATATTTACTCAGGTCATTGCCTAATGCCGTTGCATCCTTTAACCACGCCTGCTTAAACTCATCAGAATCACTTAAATCTTTATTCCTAAGATATTTATTTAACATCATTTGTTCTGTTTTTGTCAGAGCTTTATCAGAAAGATGCAATTTTCTTACTTCCTTTATTAGATTTTCATCTTTTTTACCATAATAATTATCAAAAATATGTCCTATTTCATGTAATGTAGCAGTTTCAATCAGTTTGGTATCAATATTTTTATGAAAAACACTTCTTGAAAATGAATGTTCTTTTGACTGCAAAATTATACCTTTTTCATTGTCAATCACAGAAGGATTTGATACACCCCAGGTGTTGATAAAATTATCCGAATTATTTTTTAAATATTGCATCAATGGGGTATTAGCAGGCAAATCATTGTATTCACTGACAACGCTGAAAGTATAACCGTTAATAAATGCACTATTTTTCCCTACTCGTTTTAGAAATTCGGCAGCAGTATTTTTGACGGCATTCCTTGTCTGTGATGTCGTACCGGAATAGTATTTAAAGTACACTTTATTACTAATTTTTCCCTCAGGCATAATAATCCCCTATATTTATATAAAGTATTTTTCTTTTCAAAAATTGCCTTTTTAAACAAATATTTATACATAAGTTGTGATTTTGCAATGAAAATAATATATTAATAATTATCCTAAATTCGTAAATTGGGCATATCCCAACCAATTATTGTTCCCTCCTAACTACCTCTCGCAAAACGATACTCAATCGTTTTGCTCGGCAGAGTCCCATCGGGGAGGAATTATTCGTCATCCTGAGCAGGTGCGAGCAGAAGATGAAAGGTTGAATTCGTAAGTTGGGCTTATCTCAGCTATGTTTAATTTTGTAAGTTGGGGTTTCTACCCCAACATCTTGTTATTCAGAACTAATGTGAAGGATTGACCGATATAAGCCCCAAGATTTGCCACATTAGGCGATTCTTCGGTCATTGCATTCCATCAGAATAACGTAATAACCTGTTGGGGTAGAAACCTCAACTTACATATTATAAAGACACTAAATATTTTTTTACGATTAATCTATTTTTCAGACCGATTTAATCATTCTAATTTTCCGCCCTTTTTATTCTTTAAAAAGAATTTTTGTTCTTCGTTCAATATTTTTCGTGCTTCTTCATAAACCATAGAAATCACTTCTGATGGTGACGTTTCGTTTTTGCCCATTCCCATGGCATAACGTTCAACTTCACCTCCGACTTTATAAGCAGGTATTTCCATATCTAAAACTCGTTTTGAAACAGCATATTCCGATTTACTTGTTGCAGAATTTATAGGACTTATAATTTCTCTTATTGCTTGACGTATTTTATCAGGTCCCCCTTTTACATCTGCAGATAAAATCTTGGCTAAATTTTCTTTTGTCGGAGCTGATTCCAACAATTTTTCCGCATCGGAAAAAGCTGTTGACTGTAATTTACATTCTAATTCTGTAGCAATTTCTCTTAACTTAGTCATTTTAACTGCAAAATTTTTATCAAATAAAAGCCTTGGCAAAACGAGTAAACCTAACACCCTGCGACCGAATTTACCCTTTAAAGTATTATTAAACTCTAATGCGTGTTCTAATTCATGAGCACTTAAAGAAGGGATTTCACCTTCCATTTCCTGTAACGGGAGATATATTGATCTTTTTCCCATTCCATTTGGAACTGCTCCTGCTGCTGCATATTCCATTTGTATTTCTGCCATTTCATCTGTCATACCCAATTTTCTAAAGTATTCTTTTACCTGTTCTTTTTCGGTTAAAATTTTTGGACGACAACGTTTTGGCAAAGTTTGGACAAAAACATCTTCAATTTCGGTTTTATTTAATGCTCTACCAACCTGATTAGTTTTATCCACAAGTTTTTTACCGGTTTCAGTTGCAAGCCGCACAGAAGCTTTGCGTG
>CACXFH010000034.1 GCA_902766975.1 uncultured bacterium
TGCTCTCGCTCATGCATTTGCTCGGGCGTGTTTTCAGCTATTCTGTTTTCAATGTTCTAACCATTTTTCGCTACCAACGACTGCAAATTTTTGCATATCTTTTGGGGCATTGGACTACCTACTCACACTTCAATAATCCGCTATCACTTCCCTATTTCTACCAGTGATAAATATTCCACTTACCTTAATCTTTAATAAAACTGTACGTTTTTAGATAAAATTCTAAGTTTCTGGTTTTAATAAATCCGTTAAGATTTTGTGTTCTGAACTTTTCCATCATAGTACATCAATTTATAATTGCAAGTATATATTTTTATTTACTTAATAATTTGTTACAATTGCCGAAAAATTTTATTACAAATTGCAAAAAACTTAAATACACGCATTCACCGGAGCCTGATTTACACATTATTTGCTTTAAATAAACAAGACTATATTTCTTTACAATACTTAATATTTAATTATTCGGATATTAGAATTAAAGGTGACAATATATTTGTTACCACAAATTTACCCCAAATTTCGCATTGGTAAGGGCTTTAGACCGAAGAATCTCGTTATCGGGGCATTATTAGGCATACTTCGCTATCGCACAATATGACAGGTTTGCAATGTATATTTATGGTTTTTGCAATGCTATAATTTAATTATTAGGAATTTTTATAAGAAAAAATTATGAGGAAATAAAAAAACGTAAAAAGAATTTAACTTTTTACGTTTTTCTTTATTTTTATAATATTGTCTACTTTATGTTTGCAAAAGTCCATGCATCAAATGTCGGAGCCTCTTTCACCTGAATTTCATGTCTTTCCTCACCTGAGCATTCACCATCATGTGCAATCGGCTTATACAATCTGTTATAATATTCAATTACCATACGGTCAGAATTGAAGTACGCTTCAGATGTTCTGATTGCCTGACGCATTATCCTTGCCCATTCAAGTTTGTTGTTATAATAAGTCGGAATAATTTGATTTTCAATAATATCCATCAAGCACTTATGATCTTTCCAGTGTCTTTCTTCCCATGACATTTCATCATCAATTTCAGGATATTCAATCGCATAACCATTAATTCCGCTAAATGTTCCTTCAACAGTCCAACCGTCCCAAATTGACAAGTGAACGGCACCGTTTGCGTTTGCACTCATACCTGATGTGCCTGATGCTTCAAAAGGTCTGAGAGGAGTATTTAACCATACATCAGAACCTCTTTTTAGCATACCTGACAATTGCAATTCATACCCCGGAAGAACTACAACATTCTTTAATGAATGGGATCTGTGCAACAATTTATTGAACATTTCTCTGCCCATAACATCATCAGGATGGAATTTACCCGCAAATATAATTTGCAATTTATCTTCATTTAATAATTTTTCAATTCTTTCTTTATCCATTAAGATAAGCCAAGCACGTTTGTAATCCGCAAAACGACGAGCCCAAGTTATAGTCAATACATCAGGATCAAATCTTTTACCCGCAACATTTGCAACATATTTGAACAACTCAGCTTTCATTTCACGTTTAACTTCAAGAATTTTTTCCAAATCGTTTTCGACGGCTTTAATTCTTTTATCTTGCCAGTAATGAAGATTTACAGCATTGGTTATTGCTCTTATCGGGCATCTGCCATCAACCCATTCCCACATTTTGTTTGCAACAAGACCGTGCAATTGAGAAACAGCATTTGCAATTCTTGACATTCTCAAAGCAGCAACCGTAAGCGAGAAGTTTTCTCCGCCCAAATTTATTGCGGTTTCTCGAGATGCACCTGCAAAAAATCCGCCTTCCAACAACGTATCGACCCAATGAACTTCATTACCTGCTGCAACAGGGGTGTGCGTCGTAAATACAGTATGTCTTTTAACTTCATTTAAATCACCTTTATATTGTCTTAGCAATTCAAATGCAGCAGGAAGCGCATGACCTTCATTCATGTGAATTACATCGAATTTATAACCTACTTTTTGAAGAATTCTTACACCTGCAATACCAAGAACAATCTCCTGCGCAATTCTTATTTTTTCGTTACCGTCATATAACTTGTATGAAATGCTCCTTGCCCAATCACTGTTCCCGTCAACATCGGTTGTCAGTAAATAAACAGGACAAGTACCAAATAATTCGGGTTTAACAAGTAATGCTTTAACCTTAACCTTTTCTCCGAATATATCAACATCAACCTGAACTCCGGTATCGGTTAAATAATCGTAATACTTTCTGATATATGCAACCTCAACATCACCGGTATGGCTGATTCGTTGATCATAATAACCGTATGACCACAAAATTGTAACCCCAACCATAGGCATTTGAAGATAACCCGCAGATAACATGTGAGAACCTGCTAAAAAACCCAACCCGCCGGAATAAGTATTCAAAGACTGATCAATGGCAATTTCCATTGAGAAATATGCTACATTAGGTAATGACATAATATAAACCTCTCTTTTTAATTAACTTCTACGATACACTGAATTTTTCATGTCTAAAAAAGAATGTGCTTTGACATTGTAACATACAATTTTACAAAAGTGTAGTGGCAAGGCAAGTATTATTTACAAACTTATTATTCGTTCCCATATAATAGGCTTTTTAGACTAAATAAATATATTTACTTAGTTACAAAATGTTTACATTTGAATAATATTAAAGTTGTACCGCTCTAGACTTGAATGGTTGAATTGTTTAATGGAATATAATCGTTCCTTACCAAAGGGGGCGGAATTATTCGTCATCCTGAGCAGGTGCGAGCAGAGGATGAAAGGCTCAAGTCGGTATCTGTTTAATGCGAGCACCGTTAGGCGAAGGATCGCCTAATAGAAGGGATTGCTAACAAATCATTGATTTTAAAGATAAAAATTTTGGAATACCCACGCCCCCTAGGACTCTGCCGAGCACAAACTTCCTGTGGACGTTTGTGCGAGAGGTGGGGCAGGGTGAGGGGCTATATGTCAATGAAAAATTAACAA
>CACXFH010000035.1 GCA_902766975.1 uncultured bacterium
AACGCAAACGGAGTTGATTTAAATCGTAATTTCCCGACAAAAAATTGGGGGGAAGATACAAGCGCCGCCGGAGATAATCCCCAAGATTATTATGGTGGCAAATCAGCAGGAAGTGAAATTGAAACGCAATTTGTTATTGATATTATTGAAAAATATCAACCAAAACTTATTTTGACACTTCATGCTCCGTATAAAATTGTAAATTATGACGGACCGGCACAAGATATTGCACAAAAAATTTCGGATATTATCGGTTATCCGGTTGAACCAAGTATCGGCTACCCGACTCCCGGGAGTTTTGGGACATATTGCGGAGTAGAACGTAATATTCCGACGATTACTCTTGAACTGGACGAAAAAATACCGGTCGAAACCTTAGAACAACCGGTATTTGAAATATTTGATATGCTGCAAAATTAAAACCAAGTAAACGGATTATACCATTTAAAACCGCTGTCAGGTTTTTTAGCGGAATTAGATATCTCACTACGAATATCTTGCAATTGCTTTGCGTCTTTGTCTGCTGCAGTGAGACCTCCGTCATTTACAAGGCCTGCCATTCCTTCATATTCTTTTAATTGTGCTTCGGTGACTTCAAACTGATTTAAAATATTCTTAGGATGTAAAACGTCAACAAATTGACCTTTTTCATTAATCCTATATGAACCAATATCATATCCGGCACTATTTTTGAAATCGAATATGAAATTCTTTTCGACTTTCATTGTTTTTACTTGCTGTTTGCCATTTGCATCAACATAGGTAAATCTTACTTGAGTTAACTTATCAACCATTTTAGTACTCCTCTTTTTGCATACACCTCGTATATACATAATAAGTATTTTTTTAATTGAAAATTGCCATGAAAAATTAAACTTGTTAACATTTATTTACATTTATTTGTGTTAATATTATCATTACAGGACGGCATTGTTATGCCGACAAAGGAGTAAAAATGCAATTATATAACACATATTCAGGAAAATTAGAAGAATTTAAACCGATTGAAGAAGGTAAAGTCAAAATGTATGTTTGCGGTCCTACGGTTTATGATTATGCACACTTAGGGCATGCAAGATGCTACATTACGTGGGATGTTTTATATCGATATTTAAAATTTAAAGGATATGATGTAACGTATTGCAGAAATGTGACTGATGTTGACGATAAAATTCTAAAGAAAGCAGAAAAAGAAAACAAAACTCCGGAAGAAGTTTCGCAATATTGGTATAAACAATTTACTTCTTCAATGGAAAAATTGAACAATCTAAAACCGGATATTGAACCTTTTGCCACAAAAACATTAGGCGAAATGATAAAAATGATTAAGGATTTAATTGAAAAAGGATATGCTTATGAATCGGATGGGGATGTATATTTCAGAGTAAAAAAATTCGGCAGATACGGAAGTTTGTCAGGACAACCGATTGACCAATTAGAAAGTGGGGCAAGAATTGCAGTCGGAGAACAAAAAGAAGATCCTCTTGATTTTGCACTGTGGAAAAAAGACGAAAAATTCGGGTACAATTCGCCATGGGGTGTCGGCAGACCGGGATGGCATATTGAGTGCTCCGCAATGAACAGAAAATATTTAGGCAAAACCATTGATATACACGCTGGCGGAGCTGATTTGATATTTCCGCATCACGAAAATGAAATTGCACAAAGTGAATGCGCAAATGATTGCAGATTTGTAAATTACTGGCTGCACAACGGTTTTGTTACTATCAATAAGGAAAAAATGTCCAAATCTTTAGGTAATTTTTTAACAATAGACGATATGTTGAAAAATTATGATGCAAATACATTAAGATTATTCATTTTAACAAATCACTACCGTATGCCTGTGGAATTTTCCGATGAAGCTTTAAGTTCTGCTCAGGCAGGGGCAAAAAGACTTATAAATGCCAAACAAACACCGATAAACGATAATTTGGATATCACTCAAACACCTGAGTACAAAGTATTTTGTGAAGCAATGGATGAAGATTTGAATACTTCAAAGGCTCTTGCAGTATTATTTGATTTGACAACCCGTGCAAATAAGGACGAAAAAGATGCTTACACTATTCTATATAAACTAGGTTCAGTTTTAGGTTTTAAATTCGAAAAAGCAGGATTGCGTGATGAGGATTTATCAAAAGCTGTTTCAAGTGTTTCTAAGGCTTTAAGGAAAGAATTCACTTCAATGGGTGAAATCCTTGATTTGCGTAGAAAAGCAAGAGAAGAAAAGAATTGGGACATTGCCGATACAATTCGCGTTGCTCTTGATAAAGTTGGCATTGTACTTAAAGACACTCCTGACGGTACAAAAATAGAATCTAAATAAACAATTATTTTTTGTTCTTAATTAGTGCATTCTCAAATTTAATACTCATAGAGTGTAAAAGTTCTATTTCCTCATCGGATATACTTTCAAAAATTTCTGTTAGATATTTTTTTATAACGGGCATGTTCTCGTCTACAAGTTTTTTGCCATTTTCGGTTACTTTCAAAATATATACAAGTCTGTTATTATTTTTACCGACCTCTTTAGTCAATAATCCTTCGTCAACAAGAACTTTTATCATTCTGTTCGTATTAGATTTGTCTTTTTGTAGAATTTCCGACAATTTTTGAGGATACATATTTTCATAATAAGAAACAGTATCTAAAACTACAAACTGTTCCCCGGTGATACCTAAATCCAGCTTATCAATTCTGTGTTTGAGTTCTGCTTTCAGATTTCTTATTATCATATCGACAGAATAAATAATCGTATCAACGTAATGATTTAACTTAATTTCTTTCATAATCACCCCGATTATTATCTGATCTGAACAGGCATAATCAAGCAAATAAAATCATCTTCACTTTGAGGTTTCAATACAGTAGCAGATAATGGCGCATTCAAGCCGATTATTACATTATCGCTTTCAATAATTCTCAACGCATCTAGTACAAACCTGTAATTGAAAGCTATTAAAAGTTCTTCCGAATCATATTCTATATCAATTTTGTCTTCGGATTTCCCGGCATCAGGAGTGTCTGCGCTTAGAGTCAACTCATTTTCACTAAAATGCATCTTTACAATACTTGTCTTATCATTTACCATTACAGATACTCTTTCCAATGCCGCAATCAATTGAGATACATTAACGATTGCTTTTTTTGGACTTTCTGACGGAATAAGTTGATTATATCGTGGAAACTGTCCTTCTAATAACCGTGATATCGCTGTTATTTTTTCTGATTTAAAAATAATTGTTGATTTATCTTTGCAAATTTTTATTGAATCTTCTTCAATATATGAACTCATTTTCAAAAGTTCGTTAAGAGTTCTTGACGGAATAATCAGTTGAGTTTGCTCAGTTATATCATTTGATAATTTTTCTCTGACTCTTGCAAGTCTGTTGCCGTCGGTTGATGCAATTTCCAAAATGCCGTTATTAAAATCACAAACGATACCTGATAAAAGATTAGATACTTCATAACTTGCGGCAGCAAATCCTGCTTGGTGAATACCTTTTAAAAACGGTTTTAATTCAACATCAAAACATTTTGACTCATCAATTGTATAATTAAAAATATCTGACGGGAACTCATTTGCGCTGATTCCGATAATATCAAATTTTGATTTTTGGCAAGTGATTGAAACATTTGTATTATCACTTTCGGATTCAAAAGTTACCAAATCATTGCCCAATTTTGAAACAATTTCGTTTAATTTTTTGGCAGGAAGTGTGATTTTACCTTGTTCCTGAATTTGAGCATCAAGAGTTGTTATAACAGTTAAGACCAAATCTGTCGCGCTCAAACGTAATTTATTATTTTCCAATGTTTCAATTAATATGTTGTACAATACAGGTTGTACAGCTTTTTGTGAAGTCGCACGTTCTACAATTCTTATTCCGTTTAATAAATCCTCTTTACCAATAATAAATTTCATATACCCTACTCCTTAAACTATTTGATTAGATTATATGACAAACATAACAAAAATACAATTCACATTACATAATCAAAATTATAAGACTCAGATAATATTAATTACCAAACTTACAAAATTGCACTTTAGAGTTTATACAATTCTCAAAAATTTTTAAATTTTGTAATAAATATTTCATTATATCTATAAAAATATTCATATAACTTGTAAAATTATTTAAAAATAGATTATAATAAATATATATATATAGATAATTAAACAGGAAAAAGATGTCGACATATTCATCAAATAACAAGCATTTTCAATCGTTTATGCAATCACAATCGTTATCCGGCAAATTTGGTACTATCT
>CACXFH010000036.1 GCA_902766975.1 uncultured bacterium
AAGGATTCAACTACCGATATATAAGCATCTGACAGTTTTGTGTATTTACCTGCAATTCCAACTCTTAATGATTTCTCAGGATTTTTAATTTTTTCAACAAGCTTTTCCCAAGATTTTAAATCAGGCTTTTTATCTTTTACCCCAAGCATTTTTAATGCCACCTGACATAATCCTTGTTCTTCAAGGGCTAACGGCACCTCATATATCGTTTTCATATCGCGGCATTCTATCACGGCATCTTTTGATAAAGAGCAGAAAAGAGCAAGTTTTTCACGCTCGGTTTTTGGTATAGGTTTTTGCGTACGACAAACTAAAATTTCAGGCTGCAGACCATAACTTCTCAGTACATTTACACTATGTTGCGAAGGTTTAGTCTTTAATTCCCCCGATGTCGGCAAATATGGCAACAGCGTACAATGAATTGAAATTGCATTTCCATAACCCATTTCTGCTTTATATTGTCTTATTGCTTCAATAAACGGCAATGACTCAATGTCACCTATCGTTCCACCAATTTCTATAATATGAAAATCAGGATTAAACTGTTGAGTAGCCCCGACAATTCGAGATTTTATTTCATTTGTAATATGCGGAATAACCTGAACGGTAGCACCAAGATAATCCCCGCGACGCTCTTTTTCAATAACTTTTTGATATACACTGCCCGAAGTTACATTATTATATTTACCCAAATTTGTATCGGTAAATCTTTCATAATGCCCTAAATCGAGGTCAGTTTCTGCCCCGTCATCGGTAACGAACACCTCACCATGCTGAAAAGGACTCATAGTTCCGGGGTCAACATTTATGTACGGATCAAATTTTTGATTAATGACACTAAAGCCTCTTGATCTTAACAGCCTACCCAACGATGCGGCTACAATTCCTTTGCCAAGTGAACTAACAACACCACCTGTTACAAATATATATTTTGTCATTTTGTATAACCCCTTATTAAAACTATCCCTAAAACAATTATATTACTTAATTTTCGGAACTTTAAAAAATCCGTTTTCTTCTTCAGGAGCATTTGACATCAATGCCTCTTTAGAAATTTCCAAATTTGGAACATCTTCACGCATAACGTTACAAAAATCAACAACCTGTGTCATTGGTTTTACATTCGATGTATCAACTTCATTCATCTGATCAACATATTTTAAAACATCACCTAATTGTTTTGTATATAAAGTTTTTTCTTCTTCCGTAAGTTCCAATCTTGCCAATTTAGCAACATGCTCAACATCTTTAACAGTAATCATTTTATCTCCTAATCATTTATTCTATAAGTTTATAATATCATAAACATTCGGATAAAACGAGAAATTAATAAATATTTATGATATTATTATTATGGGAGCTGAATATTTAATATGTCTGAATTATCTCAACTGGAAGATATGATATGTTTATATAAAAAAGAAGCGGATGAAAAACGTAAACGCATCTTATATCTTAAATTGGTTGAATACTCTCTTAAATTGGTTAATAAGGTTGTATCTCTTGTATACCCGATACCTGTTACAGTTTCGAGAGACGATTTAAGCCAAGTCGGAGCAATCGGACTTTTAAAAGCAATTGAAACTTACGAAGTCCATGAAAAAGGCAGCTTTAAAACTTACGCAACCATATATATAAGAGGTAAAATTTTGCAATATTTGCGTGATAAAGCTAATATTGTAAAAACTCCCCGCGAGAACACAGAGAACAGCAATACAATAAGAAATTATATAAATAATTTGAAGCCTGATGAGAATCCGTCAATAAAAGAAATTGCAAATGCACTTAATATTCCGGAAAACAAGGTTATTGACTGGTTTAATATTGAAAATACTAAAAATATTATATCACTTGATCAAAAGGTCTATTCTACTGACGGAATGGAAACAATTGCGGACAGAATACAATCTTACGATGAAAAAGAGTATGAAAGAAATTATGAAAATAAAAAGCTGATTGAGTATGCACTGGGAAAATTGCCTCAACAGGAGAGAAAATCTATATACTTATATTATATAGAAGGACAGACAAAAAAAGAGATTTCTGCAGAATTAAAAGTTTCTCAAACTCAAGTTGCAAGACTTATTAAACGAGCTTTAGTCAAAATGTATAATTTAATAAAAGAAGATAACAGTTCTCAAGGAGGATAAATGAGTATAATTTTAGCCTTTATCTTTATTACAGGTCTGATAATCGGCAGTTTTTTGAATGTCGTTATATTAAGGACAATTAGTAATGAATCCATTGTATTTCCCGGTTCAAAATGCCCAAAATGCCAAAATAAACTTAAATGGTATCATAACATTCCGGTGTTGTCTTATATATTTTTAAGGGGTAAATGCGCATTTTGCGGAGAAAAAATCAGTGTTCAGTATCCGATTGTAGAACTTTTGACAGGAATTTTGTTTGCAGGCTTTGGTTACATGTATCTAAACACTATCATGAACACAAATGAATCAGCACTGATACTGGGCTTGATGTTTCTTATAACATTGGTATCAGTAAGTTTGTTTATTGTAATCTCCGGAACGGATATAAAAGAAATGATGGTCAGCGACAAACATACATTTTCTTTAATCGGTTTGGGATTATTATATAGTATAGTTATCGGCGGTTTGGGATTTTATTCGGATTACAAATTCGGAATAACAAAATGGAGTTTACTTTTTGCCCCGATTTTATATACTTTATATGGTATAATTATTTCATTTATTATATTAGAAGTATTAAGACGAATATCATCGCTTATTCTTAAAACCGAAACTTTTGGGGATGGAGATTCGTTTATCTTTGCAGGAGTAATTTCAGTTATCACGTCCCTTTTTGGTGCGAGCGATCTAAGATACATAACAATTTTAATTTTAGCTTTATTTTTCTTGAGTATTATTATTTCAGTATTGTTCGCATTTCCGTTTTACTTAAAAAGATTGTTTATTCAAAAAAAATGGTTGCTAATTTCACTAATTACAGTATTCATAATATATTCATCAGCTTATTTTTATACAAATAATACAGGATTGCTTGAAAATAATATCTTGTTAATTTGTACAACATCAATACTTGTTATACTGGGCTTAGCGCTTTGCATTGCTATATTTAAAAATATTAAAAACAACGATGATAACACTTCAAAAATACCATTCGGTCCATCATTGTGTATTTCCGGTATGATAGCACTGGCATTTATGCCGATTTTGCTTGGCATAATCTAAATTGAAAGAATTTGCAAAGATTTTCTTAGGATTTCTTCTGTTTCAGAGTTAGCATCAACAGATTTCAAGGCTTTTTCAAGTGCGGAAGAAATCTCATTTTTTTCGTACCCTAAGGACATTAAAACCATTTTGGCATCTTCAATATTTTCGTTTTGTGCAACTTTATTTGAGACTTTTAAATCAACATAAGAATCCTTGTAAAAATTAATTTTCCCTTTTAATTCAATTATAATTTTTTGCGCCAATTTTTGACCTACTCCTTTTGCACACATAATTGACTTGTAATCTTCATCAATTACAAAATTTATAAGCTCTGCAACATTATATGTATTAAGTAACGCTAAAGCCATTTTTGTACCGACACCTGAAACAGAAGTAAGGACACTGAACATATCTCTATCTTCACGCTTTAAGAAACCGCATAATGACATCCTATCCTCTTTGTGAATTAAAACGGTAAACAATTTTGCCTCGCGATTTTCTTCAGTAAATAAATCAAAATCCCGTTCCAATACCTCAATACTATAGCCTATGCCATTTGCCTCAATAGTGAGATTGTATGCATTTGAACATATATTTTTATACGTAAAAAAACCTTTTATATAATCGTACATATTTAATCCTTTAATGATAAAGTTATTTCATCTATAATTTTTGCTAAATCGGTATCAGTTTTTATTTTTTCTCCAACAACATCCCTGCAAGAATAAATTACTGTTGAATGTTTTTTATTAAAAAATTCCCCTATACTTTCATAGCTCATTTTTAATATTTCACGGCATAAGTATAAGGCAATTTGCCTTGCCTTAGCAACTTTCTGATTACGCGCATTACCTTTTAAATCTTTAACACTGACTCCAAAATAATCAGCGACCTTATTTGCCAGTAGCTCCGGTGTAAGTTCACGCTTTTTTATTTCAAGCTTCAGAGCTTTACGTGCAGTTTCTATATTAATTTTTTCCCCGAATATCTCTGAAAATGCACTGACTTTATTAAATGCACCCTTTAATTCCCTAACATTATCCGTAAAATTTTGTGCTATATATTCAAAAACATCATCAGGAGCATTCACCTGTAATTCGTTGGCATAAGCTTTTACAATCGCAATTCTGGTATCATAATCGGGAGAAACAATATCAACAACAAGTCCCATTTCAAAACGAGTCCTCAGACGATCGCTTAAACTGGGAATATCTTTTGGTTGTCTGTCGGATGCAATAACAATTTGTTTATTATTAGTGTGCAAAGCTTCAAACGTAGAAAAGAAATCTTCCATTGTCTTTGCTCTTGATTCAATGAATTGTATATCATCCATTAACAAAATATCAATATTTTGAAATTTTTGACGAAATTTTCTCATTTGAGTTTCATTGCATGATTTCTTTTTTCCGGATTGAACATCATTTAGCTGAAAGCATTTTATCCATTCTTTGAAATATTCTTCCATTCGAACATAACGAACTTTTAATTTTGAATTAAATAAAAGATAATGCCCAATTGCCTGAAGCAAATGTGTCTTGCCAAGCCCTGATGCTCCGTATATAAAAAGCGGATTAAATTTTTGCGCAGGATTTTTGGCAACAGCCAAAGCTGCGTTATATGCAAATTTTGAATTATCACCTACAACAAAATTTTCAAATTTTAAATTTAAATTTAAATTTGCTTCTGACTGCATCTGAGCAAGAGATTTTTTAACTTCGGTTTCACGTATTTGCGCATCTGTCTGACCTGTAACAATTTTTGCACTCTGCTTTTTTTTTGCCTGTATGTATTTTTTACCTAATTCAGCATCATAATTCAGCGAAAACGATGCATTTTCACCAACTACTTTAGATATAGCATCTTTTATAGCCGAACTCCATGAATTTTTTAAGATATTGACCGACATTTGCTGCGGTGAAAGTAAAACAAGAGTATTATGTTCAAAATCAACAGCTTCAAGCGGAGTAATCCATGTATAAAAAACATGGTCGGGAACAGATGATATCAGTTCCTGCTTAACTTTTTCCCAAACATCCTTAACTTGTAATACATCCATATCACGATATTACAATAAATAATTTTTATTTTAAATAATAAATAAACTTTTGTAATTATTTATTTATTTTAGATAATTTGTTACCTTCTTTAAATAAAGTATGCGCGAATTTTGTACAAGCTGCTCCAACACCGGCAAGCCCTACACCGCAAAGTGCAAATAGTCCGTCCACAACTTTTGCTGCAGTATGTACATGGTGGGCAGGATCAGCTAAAGGAGTTGACGACATTAAGCCTGCTCCCGATGCGGTTGTTCCCAATCCGGACATGATTGCAGCATCTCTGTAATATATTCCTGACGGCTTATTTATACGTATTCTTGCGCAAAAGCCTGTATTATCAACACAATTTATTTGCATTTATACCTCCGTTTCTTAATATCATAAAACTCATAAAAAATAAATTTGCTATTACATTATGACTTTTTATTTATCAGGGCAGCAACATTATTTATTTTCTACGGATATAAGAACTTCAGCGGGTTTTCCGCCGCTTTTGGAATTGAATTTAATTTCACAACATTTCTGCGTTTCCTTACAAAATTCATCTTTTTGATAACTGAACAAAAATTTCATAAATTCGTTACTATACATTTTACACCTTACACACTTTTATAATAACTATACATTAATATAAAAACATCAAATTTTCTAAATTTGCTATATTTTTCAAATTTGTTACAAACTTAATATTCATATTTGTAAAAGATAATTACTTTATCTGGCAATATAATATTTTTCTGATATTATATGTATATAAGGTTAGTTTATAATGTCAGCTGAAGATAGAAGATTAAGAGAATACAAAGATTTAATAGAAATCATTGCAAAGGTTGAATACCAAAAGTTTTCATCCTCACATCTTGTAGAGCTGCCTGAGTTAATAAATATCGGCACGCATGCTTTGTATATTTTATTTAAAAATAATGACCCCGAACAATTTAACAGTACTTATTTATCAACAGCAATAAAGTGGGCTATACGTAACGAAGTCAGACGCCGCTATAAGTGGTACACTCTTAAAAATAAACAAAGCGAGGAGCCGGCATTTGATGAAAATGATCAAGAAATAAAGCATGACCCTGTAGAAATCAGAGCAGAAGTATATAAAAATATTCTATCTATTGATGAATTGCAAGATGCGGAAGTTCCGACACAAATTAAGTCAGATGATAAAAATCCTGAGGAAAATATAGTATTTGGAGAACTTAAACAGGGCATACTGGAAGCAATGCAAAAGTTACCCCCTCGGGAAAAAGAATTTATTGAATGCAAATTTTTTAAAGATAAAAAATTACGTGAAATTGCAGATGAATTTAATATTTCACAATCAAGAATATCAAGAATTATCCAATCAGGATTAGACAGAATAAAAAAAGATTTAGCAAAACAAGGAATCATTTAGTGATGAAAGTAATTTTTGAAAAAAATAATAACTCAGACGGAATAAATTTGACAAATGAAACAAAAAAAATAGATTTTCTGCCTGAAAAATTTTTAAGAACAAATAATGTTGGACTGCCTCAATTGTCAGAACTTGATGTAATGCGCCACTACAAAGAATTATCTGATATGAATTTTTGTATAGAAAAAGGTTTTTATCCGTTGGGTTCCTGTACTATGAAATATAACCCGAAAGTAAATGAATTCTTAGCATCGCTTGATGAATTTGATATTCACCCGAATATAAAAGACGAAAATGCTCAAGGAGCGCTAAAGTTGATGTTTAATCTTCAAAATGCACTTTTAGAAGTTACAGGTATGGATGCTATAACTCTGCAGCCATCAGCAGGTGCTCATGGAGAGTTAACAGGAATGATGATTATAAAAAAGTATTTCGATACCATCGGACAAAGTCGTACAAAAGTTATTATTCCTGATTCCGCACACGGAACAAATCCGGCAAGTGCAAAAATGGCAGGTTTTGATATTGTTGAAATCAAATCAAACAACAAAGGTCAGGTCGATATCGAAGCTTTAAAATCTGTACTAAATAGTGATGTCGCAGCAATTATGATGACTAACCCGAATACTTTAGGTATTTTTGAAGAAAATGTAAAAGAAATTTCAGATTTAATGCATAAAAACGGGTCACTTTTATACTACGACGGGGCAAATTTTAATGCAATTATGGGATATACAAATCCAAAGCTTATGGGGTTTGATGTTGTCCATTTAAATCTGCATAAGACCTTTTCAACTCCTCATGGAGGCGGAGGCCCTGGGGCAGGTGTAGTTGCTGTCGTTGACAAATTAAAAGAATATTTGCCAAAACCTGTTATTGCTTTTGACGGTAACAAGTATTACAGAAATTATGATATTAAAAATTCTATTGGAAGTGTAAAAGACTTTTGCGGCAATTTTTCGGTATTGGTACGTGCTTATGCATATATTTTAATGATGGGGAAAAACTTAAAACTTGCAACTGAAAATGCAGTATTAAATGCTAATTATTTGAAAGAGAAACTAAAAAAATATTATGAACTGCCTTACAATGAACCATGCATGCACGAATTTGTCATAACAGGAGAAAAACAAAAGGCTCAAAACGGGGTATCAACTCTTAATATTGCAAAAGCTTTAATGGATAAAAATACGCATCCGCCTACGGTTTATTTCCCTTTAATTGTGCACGAAGCAATTATGATAGAACCAACAGAGTCAGAAAATAAACAAGTACTGGATGAATTTATAAATACAATGATTCAAATAGCGAAAGAATGTGAGTTAAATCCGCAGTATGTTTTGGATGCGCCTCATAATACACCTGTAAAAAAAATAGATGAAGTAACCGCCGCAAGGCATCCGGACTTAAATTTTAAAGGATAAAAATGGAAGAAAATAAAAAGAAAAAAGTATCATTTCCTCATATGGGAACAATAAGCTATGCTTGGTCAGCAGCTTTAAGAATTATTGGCTGCGAGCCTTATGTTGAACCTTATACAAGTAAAAAAACACTTTCATTAGGCACAAAACATTCTCCCGAGGCGATTTGTATTCCTTATAAGTTAATCTTAGGTAATTTTATTGAAGCAATTGAAGGGGGAACTGATTATGTTTGTATGATTACATCCCCAGGTTGCTGCAGACTTGGAGAATACGGCAAGTGTATAGAAAATGCTCTAAGAGATTTAGGCTATGAAGCTAAATATATCGAAATGCAGCTTTATGACGGAATTAAAGGGATGTATGATTTTCTCAAAAAAGTAAGCGGAACTAATAATTTATTGCTATTCTCTCGAGCTATTATTGTTGCTATTACTAAGGCTTTTATGCTTGACAGTTTAGAAACGAAACTGTCATATTACAGGGCGAGAGAAATTCATTTCGGAGATTCGGAAAAACACTATAAAAAAGCTCTTGAAATTATTGATAAACATGACACATTGTTGGGTTTAAAAAAGGCTTCAAAGCTTGTTGATGAAGAAATGAAAAAAGTTGAAATTGACCCCGAAAGAAATGTTTTGCATGTTGATATAACAGGAGAAATTTATGTTGTTAATGATGAATTTTCTAATCAAAACATTGAAAGAGAACTCGGCAGAATGGGAGTACAGGTTCGCAGAAGTCTGACACTAACAAGTTTTCTGAAAGATGCAATTATTCCTAAAATCTTCAGAAAAGGAGAAACACATCTTCAGCGTGCATTTCGTCTTGCTAAACCATATTTAATGAGAGATATAGGCGGGGATTCGCTGGAATGCGTTTCTGATGTCGTTTATGCGGATCAAAAAGGG
Source organism: uncultured bacterium (assembly GCA_902766975.1). Classification (GTDB taxonomy): domain Bacteria; phylum Cyanobacteriota; class Vampirovibrionia; order Gastranaerophilales; family Gastranaerophilaceae; genus Zag111. The sequence goes on from CACXFH010000036.1 coordinate 8,986, forward strand.
GCTGACGGGATTATTCATCTTAGTCCGTTTACTTGTATGCCTGAAATTATGTCACAGAATATATTTCCTGCTATGCGTGAAGATACTGACTTGCCTATACTTGCGCTTATCATGGACGAGCAGACCGGAAGGGCCGGTTATATTACACGTATAGAAGCATTTGTTGATTTAATGCGCAGACGCAAAAGAAAAAATTTATCTGATAATACAGCTAAAAAACAAAATGTTGAGGTTTAAATGTCTGACTCAATATTAAGTTTAATGAAAGAAAATTTTAAAATTACAAATGATTGTATAATTTTGGCAGCACCACTGGTAATTTTTGTTACACTCATACAATTATATATGGATAATTTTCAGTACAGATTATCAAATTATGCGAATTATATATCATATTTGCTTGTATTATGGATTTTTATGAGTGCATTCTTATCAGGATGGCTCTATATGGTAAAAAAGACAATACAGTTTAATAAAAAAAAATATCTTTATGAGCTTGACAGATTATCGGCTTTACGCAATTTATTTCTGTGTTTATTTAAGGGGGTCGGTAGATTTTTCCCATGCATATTAACAATAACAGCTTTATATTTTGTATTTTCTTTATTCAAAACAATTGTGATTATCTGCCTGTATAATTTGCCGCTAAAACTCGGATTTCTTTTTCTTTCAATTTTATTTTTAATAATACAATTTTTTATATACTTTTGGTTTATATATTTGGCACCAGAAATTGTTTATTCTTATAAAAATGCATTCATTTGTATAGGTAATGCAATAAAAAAAATTTTTACAGTATTAAAACAATCTATTTTATTATATATTATTGTCTGCCTTTTTTGTGTTTTATTTTACTTTGTACTTGTATATATTGAAGTTCACCCGATTATATACTTTTTTGAATTATTGTCTGCTTATTATGCCATTTTGTATTTTGTAATATTAGTATTTAGAAATTATGAAAAAAACTTTATTGAATAATAAAACAAAAGTAATCGCAATTGTCGGTCCTACAGCAAGCGGGAAAACGTCTTACTCTATTGAACTTGCAAAAAAAATTGATGGGGAAATCATTTCTGCGGATTCAAGACTTGTATACAAATATATGAATATCGGTACAGCAAAGCCGACTATAGATGAAATGGGCGGAATTCCTCATTACATGATCGATATAATCGAACCTACAGATGATTATTCGGCAGGCTTATTTAAAATACAGGCATCACAATATATAAAAAAAATTACAAGTAAAGGCAAGATTCCTATTATTGTTGGAGGAACCGGGTTGTACGTCGACACTTTGTTGAGAGGTTACAATATGCCGCAAATCCCGCCGGATAAACAATACAGACAATATTTAGAGCAATTTGATAATGACGAATTACATAAAAAACTTGTTAAGCTGGATAGTGACAGTACTAAAAAAATTGAAAAAAATGACAGAAAGAAAATTATCAGAGCTTTGGAAATAATTAAATACACAAATGAAAAACTGGACAATGTACGGGATTTATCTGACAGCGAATATGAAATTGAATGGATTGGAAGAAATTTTTCAAGAGAAGAATTATATCTGCGAATTAACAAACGCGTTGATAAAATGATAAACAACGGATTGGTTGAAGAAACAAAATGGTTACTAAATAAATATGGCAAAGCATATAATATAGTAAACACAATTGGGTATCGTGAGATATTTAAATATCTTGATAATAATTTGTCATTAGAAGAAGCTACTGAACTCTTGAAGAAAAATACAAGGAATTATGCAAAAAGACAGCTTACTTGGTTTAGAAAATTTGATGATATAAAGTGGAATGTGTTTCCTGAAAAATTAAAAAAATAGTTATATCTTAATTTTTACGACGACTTTTTTGACTAAATCAGGGATTTCACCTGCGCAGACTTGAGGGGCATGCGCTTCATGAGGGTAAAGCATTACAAAATTTGTCCCATCAAGAGTAACTTTACTAAACGGTAAAACATTTTCTTTATAAAATGTTATATCTTTTTCTGAATTATAAGGTACGTTAACAGTCAAATCAGATTTATATGCGTAAAATATATCTTCAACTCCGTTTAATAAAATTTGTATATCAATGTATTTTTCATGAGACTCAAATTGCGCATCACTAATATTCTTAGTATTGTAAATTTCGACATTTGCATAAATATTATAAGATATATTATATCTGCCGCAGGATAAATCCGATGAAATTGCCTTTATAAAATCAAATGCATCTTTTGGGATATTATCAATATACAATTTTAAATTTTCAAGTTTATCGTAAATCATAAATTCCTACAAATATTTAATTTTATTTTTCAGTTTTATAAAACAACTGTGCTTATAACAAGGATTGTCATCCGAATACACAAATTGGTCAATTCTTGAATATGACTTATCCCCTATTATTCTGAATTTTGACCCAAGGTTTTGACAATAAGGGGTATATGCACTTATTTCACCTGCAAGGCACATAGCCCTTGCATAAGGTACAGAAGGATAAACAGTAATTTTTGTACGTCTGCCGTCAACAATATCATAATAAAAAACATCCGTACTTAAATATGAACTGTTTCCACCTTGATACAAAGATGCACTGTCTTTAGTCGGTTCGCTACCGCTGCCGCCCTCAGCATTCTCGCCGGTTGACTCCCCGGAAGATGCTTTTGCCGCATTCAAAGGATACCCCGGATAGACATTACCGTTTGAACTGATATAAAATGGGAAGACATCTTTCCATAATGTTCCGCCGCCACCCAATTCATCATTATCTTTTTTACCGTTTATATCAACAAAAACAGTAAAACCATTTATTGCATAAGTCCTTGAGTCTCTTAAATAATCCTTACCTTCATACATAGCTATCAAATCCGAAAAATTTGAAGATGAACAGCAGCTTCTTGCATCTTGAAGCTTATTTGAAGATTCGCCCGCATCAATTGTAAAACAGTGCTCATCATTTTTACAAAAATATTCAGGTGACGAATTACAAGCAGATTCATTTTTATCAGAAAGCAATTTGCATGTATTAATCTTGGGAGTATAACTTTCAGGGTTAAAAGACAAGCCGGGAATTGATGCTGACTTATCGGACAAAATCCACATCATTAAACCGTTTGCAAATACAACATTTGGTTCAATATCTCTAAATGCCCCTTCAACAGCTTTAGCAGATAAGTAGGGTGTTCCATCCGCAGTTATGGCAGAATACAAACTTGAATAATATGCAACACCATCATCTTCTAAAAATGTATTACAACTATGCTCGGAAACATTCCAATAATACGATACAAGTTCACAAAATCTCTTAGCTTTTGTTATAGGGGAATTACTTATACATTTTTCATCCACAAGATGAGAACCAAGCGGACAAGTTGTCCCCGAAATATTGCATGAAGTCGGATTACTATCCACATCCGGAGTATAACCCTCGGCGCAAACACATCTGCCTAATGCGCTGCTGTAATAAGAATTTGCAGGACAACACGAACCGAGTTTTTCATTGAACGCATTCCTATCGCAGTTGATGCATGAGGAAGTAGAATTTACATAATACGCAGACTTGCCTTCTTGCGGAGCAGAACAACACACATTTGAATTATTAATCGCTCTTACTCTTGAACCGTCACAATCACAACTTAAAGAAGTATTAATGAGGTTATTATACATTCCGCTAAATCCATAGCGATCACATGTTAGAGAATATGAAGGTGTCGAATCCGTACCGGTGCCAAGCAGAGGCTTTTGCGTATCAGCATCAGGATCCTTGATTTTTATTAAACATTCATAATATACCTTATCTTGTCTGATTTCAACTACCGAATAGGTAGTATTTGCGCAATTCTGCGATATGAATCTGCAATATTTTTCTAAATCTTGTTTACGATCGGGAATATTACCGAACATTGTCGGGCTTCTCAAATCAGTAATGACAGAACTTGCCGAAACGCTTGATAAGGTTGAAGGACATAAAAAACGCCTTTTGAGCATTTCATAGTTGTCTTTAATCAGATTCTTACATAAGTCTTCTCTTTGTACACTTTGAATTTCGTCAGATTGCCACGTATTGGTCGCGTGTTCGCTGTAGTCCTTATAAATACCTGTATTCCCGAGGCAAACTCTGACATAATCATATTCATAGCTTGGAAATGATAGTAGAGTGGACATATCGCTTTTAGCATAAGCTTTTGGGGCTAATGAGCCTATAAACGAATTACTGAATGTGCGAATACCGGCAAACTTTTTACCAATATTTAAATAAGCATTATCATCGTTATCATTATCAGTAGCAATTCCCTCCGGATCCCCGAAGGCAACTATTTGAGAACCCATCTTTTCAACAGTTTTAAAAGCTAAGTAATAAGCATATTCATCGGTTTTTTTTACTTGGTTGGTTACAATCGGAATACAGACAATAACTAATATACTCAATATTAGCAGCCCCATACCGATTTCCATAAGGGTGAAAGCACTTTTATTTTTTTTTGATAAGTGTTTCATTAAAAATTTACTCCATTAATTAAGACAATTCTTTCATAGCTTTGACATAATCAGCTTCTTTAGGAGCTGTTCCGTGCCAGCCCGGATTATTTTCCATAAAACTTACGCCTTTGCCTTTCACGGTATTTGCAATAACTGCAGTAGGCAAATTACTTTCATTAGCCGCTTTAAAAGCATTATAAATTGCATTTATATCATGTCCGTCAATTTCAAGTACATTCCACCCGAAAGACTTCAATTTATCGTTCAAATTACCAAGCGCCATAACATCTTCGGTATTACCGTCAATTTGCAAATGATTTCTGTCTATAATCGCTGTCAGATTATCAAGTTTTCTATGAGCTGCCTGCATAAAAGCTTCCCAAACATTACCTTCTTGGAGTTCTCCGTCACCTAAAAGGACATATACATTTGCAGGATTTTTATCAAGTTTTAACGACATTGCAATACCGCATGCAAATGATAGCCCCTGACCAAGTGAGCCTGTTGCAATTTCAACACCGGGAATAAAAGCTGTCGGATGTCCTTGAAGTCTGGTTCCCAATTTCCTAAATGTCTTTAATTCTTCTTTATCAAAATAACCAACCTGCGCCATTACAGAATATAATAGCGGAGAGACATGCCCCTTAGAAAGTACAAATCGGTCTCGAGATTCAAAATCAGGAGAATTTTTCCAACAGGTAACATTATTCATAAATTTATGATAGAGCACGGTTAGAATTTCACAGGCAGACAATGAACCGCCTATGTGACCTGATTGGGCAGAGTATACCATTTCAATAATATTGCGCCTGTTTTCTTTACAGTATGCTTCAAGTTCTTTTATTTCAGTTTCTGATAACATAATTATTTCTTTAACAACCTTTCTTTTAATACTTTTATAATAAACAACGGAAGCGTCGGGAAAATACGTTTTAATCTTTGAGGTTCACAAACAGTTCTATAAAGCCACTCAAGACCTAAATTTCTTAGAATTTTGGGAGCCCTTTTTACGTTTCCCGCCCATACATCAAAACTGCCGCCTAAGCCTATTGTTATAGACTCAGGAAGCAATGTTTTTAACTTGTAATTAAAAAATTCCTGTTTAGGAGAACCTAATGCCGAAAGTATCAAATCCGGCTTTTTGGAAATTATTTCTGATATTACATGTTCATCATCAGAAAAATATCCGTTTGTATAGTATACAATATTTAGCTCAGGCATATCAAATTTAAGATTTACAACTGCATTTTCAACTACATCTTGTTCAGCACCGATTAGGGCTACTGTTTTTTTTAGATAACTAGCTCGCTTTAGCAAAGCTTTGCCCAAATCTATACCGGGAATTCGATTTATATTATGCCCCAGAATTTTTAATCCCAATTGAACCCCAATACCATCCGGTACAACCATATCCGCATTGTCTATTATATGTTTAAATTCTTGATTTTTATCAGCACATTTTATCATTTCAGGATTTATAGTTATAATTTGCCCATGTTTTTCGAAAATATAATCGACAGCGCTATCAAACGAAAAAGAATCAACTCCATATCCCAAAATATATACTAAATCTCTTTCCATAAAGATATTATAACACATTATCAATAATTATGCTATAATTTTATTGTAATGAGCAACAAAATTTTAAAACTGATTATAATATTTTTACTACTTACGATTACGTCAGTCAAAGCGCATGCCGTTCAGTTTGATTTGTTGGTTTTGCCGACAGATATTTTTTCGGTTTGCGATAACTATTTTTGTTTCCCTGAAGTTTCAAATATTGTCGCAGAAGATGTAATAACTAATTTTAAAAATTATAAAAATATAAATGTAAATTCACTTGCATCAGTAAGACAAAAAATAAACTCAGACCCCAAATTAAAACAAAAAACGGTAAAAGTGATTGAAAGCTTCGGCAAAAGTGATAAAATTGATTTCCCTGATTTAAAATATATCGCAGACACATTTGGGGTGAAATCAGTACTACTTATTGACACTTACGCAATTAACGACAAAACTCAATTGCGCCGCAATTTGTGGGATACTTTAGAAATTTCAAGCGCATTTAAAATTACCTATCCTTTTGAATTAAAAACGAATGCCGTATTGACAGATTGTGTAAATTCAATTGTTATGTGGAGCGGGAAATACACAAAAAAAGTTTCTGATACATTTGGCTATTACAACGCATCAAATCAAACACAAGCACTCTCGCAGTTAGAAAAAATTAAACTTTATTCATACGATGTTACCTCTAAAAATATAAGTCAGAATGTATATATGAGATTTTTCCCGAAAGATGTAAGAACGTTTGTACCAAAACAAAAGCAAACAGAGAATAAAGAACAACCGAAATTTATGCCCAATGCGCTTGAACATTTATCAGATCCTCACATAAGAAAAGAATTAGATTCAGATTCTGATAAAAAATTCCGAGATTTTGACCTCGATGATTTTGTGTTCTAATTACCGATAAAATTTTTAAATTGCTTTAGTTTAGGTATGTTGCGAAGTTTACACAATGCACCTGACTCAATTTGTCTTATGCGCTCTTTAGAATATCCCATATCATTGCCTATTTCAAGTAATGTTTTTGATTTCTCACAATCTATTCCGTAACGTTTTGAAATTACCTCTTTCTCTCTTTCTGTCAACTCATTTAGCAATTTTGGGAATTGTTCTTTTAGCATTTTATTTTGCAAATTATTTTCCGGTGATTCATGCGTATTGTCTTCAATAAAATCTGCTATAGCCAAATCATCAGTTACCGGAGTTTCCAAACTAATTGGGTCTATAATTAAGGAATCTTTAATTTTATTTAACTGTTTTTCGTTAATATTCATATATGAGCATAATTCTTCGTCAGTTGGTAATCTTTTAAGTCTTTCATTTAAAAAATTAAGCGAAGATTTATATTTTTTAATTTTGTCAGCCATGTGAACAGGAATTCTGATTATTTTGGAATTATTTGTAATCGCTCTGGCAATTGCTTGTTTTATCCACCATGTTGCATAAGTTGAAAATTTAAAATTTTTACGATAATCAAATTTCTCAGCAGCCCTCATTAATCCGATAGACCCTTCTTGTAATAAATCCATAAAAAGAACTCCACGCCCTGTATATTTTTTTGCAATACTGACTACAAGGCGCAGATTAGCCTGAACGAGTTTTTTCATTGCATTGTTATCTTTTTGCTCTTTTATAAGACGCCCCAACTCTTTTTCTTGTTCAAATTTCAGTAATTTATATTTTGAAATTTCTTTTAAATAATCTTGCAATATATCGTTTTCAAAAACTACATTATCAAAGTACTTATTGTCATCCTCATCAATATTTAATTTTTCATATTCATAAAGTTCAGTTGTCATCCTCTACTCCTAATTTATAAATTACTTCCGTTATGAATGACGGAAATAAATAAAAAAAGTTCCTTACATTTTACTTGACATTAAATAATATTCTTGATAGTATTTATTTGCTAACAAATTTAGCAAAAGTCGAAAGTAAATAGTTATTAAGGGCGTTTAGCTCAGTTGGTAGAGCGTCTCCCTTACAAGGAGAGGGTCATAAGTTCGAGTCTTATAACGCCCACCACTAAAAGGACAATAAATATTATTATTGTCCTTTTATTATTAAGAATAATAATGTAATAACACTTTAACAATTCAACCTTTAGCGGTTCAACATTAATTATTATTACCTATGCGTTTTAGAGTTTCATGCTTGTGAATTCTGAGAGCAAGGTAAATAAGTAAGCCTATACCCGCAAAAATCATTAAAAATATTGCCCAACCGCTATAGACAACATATTGTAATTTTATTTCGGTTGGTGCAGTTTTATTTAGCGTCCATGTGTAGACATTTCCGTTAACTTTATCTGCATTATTATATGAGGCAAACGCAGGCAATGTAACAGAAAATTCAGCATCCAAATTATTTATATCAAAAAGTTTATAATCATCATCAACTTCGATTTCCTGAGTTTTTTGAGGCTTATTATAACCTAATTCGGACAACAAATTTTCATCCAAATTATCAAAAAAATCTTGACTAACAGTGTTACTTTCTGCTTCATTCAGTAATTCATCGTCGCCGTATTTCTGAAAATACTCAGGTTTTAAACCGGCAACAGGAGTTATTTTATCAGTTTTTTTAACTACAATTCTTTTCTGCATATTTTTAAGATTAAAAACCATATTAATATTATAAAAAGTTACGAAAAAATTATGCTTAACATCAATATAGCGTCCTGATGGTAATTTTGTAGCAAAGCCCAATGAAGATAAATCCAAATCATTTTTTGAAAGATTTTTTACAGCTTTAGTCGCTTTTACATTATTTTTTTTATATGTTGAATTATCCTTTATTATATAAGACTTATCGACAAAAAACGGGAATGTTGCACTCATCGCTTTTAATTCCTGAGGACGAGCCTGTTTATCGGAATACATACTCACCTCAATATTTGCCGATTTATTGTTCTTAATAGACAAATTCGCATTTATTTTGGCACAACCTGATAAAAAAGGAACCAGCAATAAAAGTGTAATTATAATTTTTCTCATATAAATCCCTCAATTTACATTCTATATAATATCATGATTTTATACAAATTGTTAATAATTGTTCATGATAAAATCAGAGTATGAAGATTGGCGATATATACGAATTAAAAATAGATAAATTGAGTAATCATGGATTAGGTATAGGAAAAATTAACGGAACAGTTGTATTTGTTCCGAATTCTTGCCCTGATGATTTGCTCAAAGTTAAAATTTCAAAAATAAATAAGCATTATATGAGTGCGGATATAATAGAAATTACAGCTCCGTCGCCATTTAGAACCACGGCATTTTGTCCGTTGCAAAAAGTTTGCGGAGCATGTCAGTTACAATTTATTGACTATAATGCGCAACTAAAATTTAAAAGACAAATTGTAGAGGATGCAATGCATTCTATCGGCGGGTTTGATATTTATATACCTGACACTGTACAAAGCCCAAAAATTAAAGGATACAGAAGCAAAATTCAATATCCGGTATTCCAAACAAAGAATTCAAAACGAATACTTGCAGGGTACTATAAACCCGCATCTCATGAAATTGTAAATATTAAATATTGTCCGATTCAGCCGGAAATCTGCGATAAAATTATTGAATTTATTAGAGAAACTGCAAACGAATTTAATATAAGCGGTTACAATGAAAAAAAACACAAAGGCATACTAAAGCACATTTTAATACGCCACTCGTCACTAACCGGCAAATGTTTGATATGCCTTGTGATTAATAAAAACGAAATTTCTAAAAATTTTATAGAATTTTGTCAAAATTTATACAACAATTTTACGGAAGTATCAGGTGTATGCGTAAATTTTAACCCCAAACAAACAAATGTAATTTTAGCAGACCGCACTGAATGCGTATGCGGTGATAATTTTATTGAAGAAAATTTATGTGATAAAACTTTTCAGATAGGAGCCGAAACCTTCTTTCAAGTGAATATCGGAACAGCGCAAAATATTTTTAATTATATTAAAGAGTTTATAAATAAAAATTGTAGAAAGCCACTAATACTTGATGCTTATGCGGGAATTAGTACAATTGGTATATGTTTATCAGATTGTGCAGAAAAAATTGTAAGTATTGAAGAAAATAAAAAATCCGTTGAACTGGCAATAGAAACAGCAAAACACAATAACATTAATAATATAGAAATACACGGAGGAGATGCGGAAGAATTTTTAAAAAAAGAGGAAAGAAAATTCGACGTTGTAATCCTTGATCCCCCAAGAAAAGGGTGTAGTATAAATTCTTTAAATTATGCTTTAAAACTTTGCAAAGAATATATTATATATGTTTCTTGTAACCCTGCAACACTCGCAAGAGATTTAAAAATGCTAAAAGAAAAAGGTTGCTGCATAGAATCAATACAACCATTTGATATGTTTTGTCACACATATCATATTGAAAATGTTGCAATAATAAAAATGCCGCATTAATTCGTATTAATAAGCTCAAGTTTTTGCTTTTTACTTAATTTATGTTTTATCCTATATTCTTCTTTTTGGGCATCAGATTTGGTTGAGAATTCTTTTTTATAAACGATTTTTAATGGTTTATTTGCACGTGTATATTTTGCACCTTTGCCTGATAAATGCTCATTAAATCTTTTTTCAACATCATCGCTATAACCGCAATAGAGAGTATTTCTTTCTGTTAAAAGCATGTAAACATAATATTTCTCTGCCATAAGTTTATAATATTACTTTTTTTTAATATTTGGTATAAACTGAATGTATGAAAAATCGGTATGCAATTTGTTATAATCCTGAAATAAAAAGTGCGCCTTTAGTTGTTGATAAACTAAAAGCAATACTTAACTCTTATGGAATAGAGTATTCGGTTTTTGCTGTCGACAATTTATGTGACGAATTTGATTTTATTTTTGTTATAGGCGGTGACGGCACAATATTAAAAGCCGCAAGATATTATTCTAAAAATGATGTCCCTGTGTTCGGGATAAATTTGGGGCATTTAGGGTTCTTATCTCAAGCATCCGAAAGCGAACTTGAAACGGCTATAAATAAAATTATAAACAAAGATTATGAAACAGAAAGCCGAATAATGCTTAAATGCGGAGGATATACTGCTCTAAACGATTTTGTAATCAAGGGAGTTGAAACTTCAAGAGCTGCGAACTTCTCACTACAAATAAATAATAAATTTGTCTGTGAATACTTCGCAGACGGATTGATAATTTCCACTCCGACAGGTTCAACTGCATACGGAATGGCATCAGGCGGACCTATTTTATCCCCCGAATCAGATGTAATCGAAATAGTACCGATTTGCCCGCATACCTTTGCTGCAAGACCCATTGTTGTGCCGTCGGATTCTGTAATAAAAATTATTGCAAATTATCAAAAATACTCAATCAGCGCAGACGGGCAAGAATTTTTTACAACCGATAAGGATATACAAATTCAAAAATCAAATAAATGCGCAAAATTAGTTTTGCTCAAAGATTATGACTTTTTTACGATTTTAAGGAATAAACTGCACTGGGGCTTTTCACCTGTTAATATAAGTTCGGAAAGGAATAATTATAATGATTAAATATGAAAAAGTTGTTAATATTGATAAACTTATCACGCTTTCATCCATGATTTGGCATGAATACTGGAAGGATTATCTTTCCGAAGAACAAATAGAATATATGATTGAGAAATTTCAATCAAGAGAAGCAATAGAAAACCAGATTCAAAACGAAAATTACACCTATTACTATATCTACTTCAATCGTGATATGGTCGGATATTTTGGGATTGCAAACAAAGAAGATTATTTATTTTTGTCAAAATTTTATTTGCGAAAAGATACGCGTCATAAAGGCATCGGCACAAAAACATTTGAGTTTATAAAAGAATGTGCGAGATTACAAAAATATAAAAGAATTGTCCTAACTGTAAACAAAGGAAATGAAAAGAGTATCAACGCATATAATAAATGGGGTTTCAAGACTATTGATGCGGTTGTAACAGATATCGGCAGCGGATTTGTCATGGATGATTATGTAATGGAATATAAGCTAAAATAAAAAGCGGTCAATTAACCGCTTTTATTAAAATTTCCTATCCTTTTCCAAACTTTTCTTTCTCTTAATATCCTATCAATTATCCAACAACTTTCGAAATAAAATTCATTGTATCAAATATTGCATCTTCAACAAATTCTTTTGCAAGTTTGCTAATCGGACGATTTTCAATACAATCAAAGATATAATAAATCGGATCCTGAGAATTATTGAATCTCATACGTCTGTCTTTATGTTGCAAATATCTGAATTCCCGAACAGCATTTTTTCTGCCTGAAGTCGGTTTAATGATTGTTCCGAATTGTCCTGTAGCCATAATGCTTAATCTCTCTCTTATCTCTTACATATATATAAAGTATATAAATGTAAAATAATTGCCTTTTTTGAGATTTTTCACTTTACAATTCTTAATATTATCAAAATCTCTTGCTTAAAACATTATAAAAGTTCGCCTATTAAATACCAAGTTTTACAGCCGGTAATTTTTACATCCAAAAACTGACCTGTTAAATCAGATTCAGATAGAATATGTACAATTTTATTATTGCGTGTACGACCTGTAATAACTTTTTGTCCTTTGTGTTCTTCAAAATTTTCAATTAAGACCTTTAGAGTCCTGCCGATAAACTTTTTGTTAGATGCTAAACAACATTTTCTGTTTTGTTCATTAAGACGTGCAAGTCGTTCAAATTTTGTATCCTCATCAATAAATTTATCAACCCAGCGAGCGGCAACTGTTTTTTCTCTGGGGGAATAAGCAGCAGTATTAGAATAATCGAGGCAAAGTTCTTCCATTGCAGTCAATGTATTTTTGAACTGTTCTTCAGTTTCACCCGGAAAACCTGCAATAAAATCACTTGTAATTGTTACATCAGGTACCATTTTTCTGATTTTATTTGCTATTTCAAAATATTTTTCTCGGTCATAGCGCCTGTTCATTGCCTTTAATACAACACTGTCGCCCGATTGCATCGGAATATGGAAATACTCACACACTTTATCAAGTTCAAGCGTTGTTTTGATTAAATCATCCGTTATATCCGTCGGATAAGAAGTAACAAAACGTATCCAAAATTCACCCTCAATAGCATTAACATCCTGCAACAAATCCGCAAGACGGTAGTTTTTATCCTTAAAATCTTTCCCGTAACTATCAACATTTTGACCGAGTAATGTTATTTCTTTGAAGCCTGAATTTAGAGCATCTTTTACTTCTTTCAAGATTGTTTCCGGCTGTCTTGAACGTTCTCGACCTCGAGTATAAGGAACAATACAATATGTACAGAAATTATTACACCCTTCTGTAATAGGAATCCAAGCATTAACAGATTTGACACGATTAATATTATATTTTACCGCTTCGCTATCTTCTGTAGCATTTGTTTCTTCACACTCACAAATTTTTTCGCCCAAATTAATTTTTTCTATTATAGCCGGAAGCGAATAAATTTTGTGAGTTCCCAGAACAAAATCTACATAATTAGCACGTTTAAATATCTCTTTTGCTTTTTGTTGAGCAACACATCCGCAAAAACCGATTTTTAATTCAGGTCTTGATTTTTTCCATTTGCCCCATAATCCGATTAAACTGTATGCTTTATCTTCACTCAGCTGTCTTATTGAGCAAGTATTTACCATTAATAAATCGGCCTGTTTGGGCTCTTTAGTCTGCTCGTAACCGAAATTTGACAACATTCCGTACATTCTTTCGGTATCGGATTTGTTCATTTGGCAACCCATTGTTTCAATATAAACTTTTTTCATAATTCCTCACTTTACTAAAATAATACAATAAAAAAAATAATTATTACTTATCTAAATTCCCAAAAACACTCATTCTCGGATTTAATTTATAATAATCCTTGTCTTTGGCTTTTTTCTCTTTATTATCCAAATGTTTTATTATTCTATATTGTGATTTTTGCCTTTTATCTAAAATATTGATTATATTCTGCTTAGTTTCATTCAGGTATTCAAATTCCGATATTTGTTCTCTGTTAAGCTGTAATACATTGTAATAAAGCGGAGAAAAATTAATCTCTGCTTTTGAACAACCTGCACAACACAACAGACATAGAGTTATACACAAAAAATTTCTCATTCTGATAATTTTTACACAGAAATGATTGAAAAAAATTACACAACAGGATATACCATTCAAACTCAAACCGGTAATTTAAATACTCATTATTATTAATTTTTAATTTTCATGATATAATATTTTCACTTGATTAGGGAGAACATCATGTCAAGGTCATACGAATCTTATAAAAAACAAAGAGCAGAACAAAGCAACAATCGTGACAAGAAAAATACAAAAAATTCCGCTAACGGATTTTTTACATTTTTGAAAATGTTTATAATAGTTTTTTCCGCATTAATGATTGCAGGATTTGTAGCCTTGAATTTATATCTTTCTTCACTCCCGCCGATTGAAAACCTAAACGATTTTAGACCGAATATTGTTACAAAATTTTATTCATCCGATGGTGAAATAATTAAGACATTCACAGCATATACTTATGACAAAATTGAATTAAAAGATGTCCCGGACAACCTTAAAAATGCAATTATTGCAACCGAGGATAAAAATTTTTATCATCACAAAGGTTATGACCTTTTCGGGATAGCGCGTTCATCAATTCAAAACGTAATAGCCATGCAGGCAGTACAAGGAGCAAGCACAATCACTCAGCAGCTTGCAAGAATTCTGTTTTTATCAAACGAAAGAACAATAACAAGAAAAATAAAAGAATTAGAAGTCGCCACAAGAATAGAAAAAACCATTTCTAAAGACAAAATTTTGGAAATGTATTTAAATAACGTATATTTAGGCGCAGGGTCTTATGGCGTTGCAGGAGCTGCAAAAACATATTTTAATAAAAAATTAAATCAACTAACATTGCCGGAACTTGCTATGATAGCAGGACTTCCTCAGGCACCTTCTGTTTATAATCCTTATAACAACAAAGACTTAGCTAAACAAAGGCGCAATCAGGTTCTCAAGCGTATGCTGACGATGAAGTTTATTACAAAAGAAGAATACGAAAAGGCAATTGAATCGGATATAAAGCTGAGTAATGTACCGCAGCTTTATACAACAAATAAAGCTCCGTATTTCAGCGATTACGTAATGAGCGAGCTTGAAAAATTAGGATTCCACGAAACGGAAGTAATTCATGGCGGCTATAAAGTTGTGACAACAATTGATTCAAAGGCTCAGGAAAAAGCAAACGAGGCAATTCTTGCCAATATGAAATCGTACGGATTAAATGCCAAATCACAACAGGCTGCGGTATTTTCATTCAGCCCGATTGACGGGAAAATACTTGTCTATGCCGGCGGCAAAAACTACGGAGAATCCCAGTATGACAGAGTTACTCAGGCAATAAGACCTCCGGGGTCGGCATTTAAACCTATTGTATATGCCGCTGCCTTAGAAAAAGGCTTTTCACCCAATGATATTGTAGATGATAGTCCTGTCACACTTGCAAAATGGTCCCCACGAAACTACGGCAACAAATACAGAGGAAGAATTCCGTTATATAAAGCGTTAATGGTTTCCTCAAACGTTTGTGCGGCAAGAATTATAAAAGAAGTAGGGGTGCATTCGGTTATTCAACTTGCAAGATTACTCGGTATTACAACCCCATTGGAAAAAGATTATACTATATCATTAGGTTCAAACGGAGTAAAATTATTTGAATTTGTAAGGGCATACGGCGCATTTGCAAACGGCGGATATGTAGTAGAACCTTATGCAATAGAAAGAGTGGAAGACTCAAGAGGACGCATATTATACCGTGCTGGCGAAACTAAATCTTCGCACCAATTAAGTAATAAAACAGCAGCAGAAATGACAGCGATGATGAAAACAGTTATCACAAGCGGAACAGGTCGTGGAGCAAGCATAGGTAAACCTGCAGCAGGTAAAACAGGTACAACTGATGATTACAGAGATGCCTATTTTGTCGGATATACTCCAAATATTGTAACGGGAGTTTGGGTCGGAGATGATAACAATAAGCAAATGCATGGTCTCACAGGCGGAACAATTCCTGCAAAGATATGGAAAGATATTATGACGGTTGCAACTCAAAAATATGGGAATAAAGACTTTGATTATCCTGCGGTAGCACTGAACGAAAAAGGTAAAAAAATTGAAGAAGATGCAGAAAATGAAACAACTAAAACAGAAGCTGATGAGGAACTTTTAAAAGAAGCTAACGAATTGAAAGAAAAAGCAATGGAAAGCTCCAAAAATACCCAAACATCGGCTCAAAAGCCTTCAGAAGATAAATCCCAGCAAAATAAGAATCAGGCACCGGTTCCCCAAGTACATCAAATTCCGATTGCGGTGCCGGAAAGTTTGAGATAATTCAGCATAAAAATTTTTCTTGTGCTATCCTAATAATATGTTTACAGGGATTATCGAAGAAACAGGAATTATTGAAAAATTTACAAAATTAGACTCAGGGGCAAAATTATCGGTTCAATGCTCAAAAATACTTGAAGGGATAAAAATCGGAGATAGTATTTGCGTAGACGGAGTTTGCCAAACTGTGACAGAATACAACAAAAATTCTTTTTCTGTACTGCTGAGCAATGAAACTCTCAATATCACAAACTATAAAAATGCGAAATCAGGAGATATTGTAAATCTTGAACGTGCATTGACTCCAAATTCAAGACTGGGAGGACATATTGTATCAGGGCATGTGGATTGCACAGGTAAACTTGTAAAAATGGAAAAATTCTCTGATTTTTACAATTTATCTTTTGAAACTACCCGCTATGCATCAAAATACATAGTATACAAAGGATCTATAACCATAAACGGTATTAGTTTGACAGTTGCAAAAATTGATAACAATATATTTACAGTTGCAGTTATTCCGCATACGTACCAAAATACGAATTTAAAAAAACTCAAAAATGGGGATAATGTAAACATTGAAACGGATATTTTAGCAAAGTATATTGAAAAAATAATAAAATTTGATGATAATAAAAGCAATATAAGTATGGAATTTTTAAAGGATAACGGGTTTGCGTAATGGAAGAAAAATTCAGATTTGACAGTATTGAAGATGCAATAAATGATTTTAAATTGGGGAGACCCATAATTGTAGCCGATGATGAAGACAGAGAAAATGAAGGGGATGTAATTGTTTCAGCCCAAATGGTTACACCTGAAATTGTCAACTTTTTGGCGACCGAGGTAAGAGGCTTAATTTGCCTTGCAATTTCAAGCGACATCGCAGAAAAACTTGAATTACCACAGATGGTAAATCAAAATACAGAAGGAATGAAAACAGCATTTACGGTAAGTATTGATGCTGATGAAAAATATGGTGTTACGACAGGTATATCGGCTTTTGATAGGGCAAAAACAGTAGAAGTTGCAATAGCTCCGGATGCGCTGCCATCAGATTTAAGACGTCCCGGACATTTATTCCCGTGCGTAGCAAGAAATGGCGGGGTTTTAGAAAGAACAGGTCACACAGAAGCCGTTGTTGATTTAGCAAAAATATGTTCACACAGGCCGGCAGGGTTGATGTGTGAAGTTATGGCGCCGGACGGACACATGGCAAGGCGCGATTATTTAAGGCAATTCGCTGATAAATTTGGGCTTAGATTTATTACGGTATCGGAACTCATAGCATATAGACTTAAATCCGAAAAACTTGTAACAAGAGAAGCAGAAGTTGATTTACCGACAAAGTACGGAGATTTTAAACTAATCGGATATAAAAATCACATAAACGGACACGAACATGTCGCACTTGTAAAAGACGACGGCACAAATAAAATTCCGGCTGTAAGAGTTCACAGTATGTGTCTTACAGGGGATATTTTTCACAGCTTAAAATGCGATTGCAATTCTCAACTGCATAATGCACTGCGCTATATTGATAAATACGGGAAAGGTGCCGTTATTTATTTAACAGACCACGAGGGCAGAGGAATAGGCTTATGCAATAAAATTAAAGCTTATAAATTACAAGAACAAGGTCAAGACACAATTGAAGCAAATATTTCTCTTGGTTTTAAATCTGATTTGAGAGATTACGGCACAGGAGCTCAAATTATTCTTGACTTGGGCTATAAAGAATTTAATTTAATTACAAATAATCCTAAAAAAGTCATCGGTTTAGAGGGTTACGGATTGAAAATAAACGATATAATAAAAGTAGAGTCGGAAATTACTCCGTATAACAAACGATATATTGAAACTAAAAGAGAAAAGATGCATCACACAATATAAGGAGCAATGAATGTATAGCACAAAACTTTTAACCCTTGAAGACTATGAAAAATTTGAATTAATCTATGATGATTTTTGTGCAAAGGCAAAAAAAGAATACAATTTTGAACTGGATCCGATAGATTATGACGGTTTTTTGGATTCGGTCGAAAAAGGTTATATAGATTGTATTGTTCTATATGATAACCACAGACTGGTAGGGTTTTTAGTCTATACAACCGCAATATCCGAAGCAATTGAGTTGAATATAATTCATTGCATAGAGCAAGAAAATTATATAAGTCATGCAAGAGAACTCTTGAAAAAGTTTTTAGAATTAACTCTGGAAACAAGGAAACAAAAAATCGTTTGCTATCCGATGCTTGGAAATCAAAAAGAACTTATAGGTTCAGTCGTCAGAGAAGGATTTCAGTTCGTCGGAATAGAAGTTTTACGCTTTATGATGCACGGAACGGAGTCAAAAGATTTATTTGCAAGAGCAAGAATTACCGAGCTACCCCAAAATTATAAAGTTGTAAAATGGGATGATAAATATTTTGATGATGCGGTCAGAGTTATTCAGGAGTCATTTAAAGATAGTTCTGATGCTCTTTTCGACCCCAGATTTAAGACATTATCAGGCTGTGCTGATATAATAACAAAAGTAGTAAGAGATGTTTATGCAAAATTTTTACCTGAAGCTACCAGTGTGTTGTTGTACAATGAAACTCCCGTAGGATTTTCATTCATGAATATTACTCACAATTCTATAGTAAACATTCCCTTGGTTGGGGTTACAAACGAGCATCAGGGAAAAGGTCTGTCTACAATAATGCTAAAGCGTTCAATGGACGAAATATTGAATAACCGCGTAATGTCAAATGTTACAGAAATCAACACTACAACTGAAACTAATAACTTACAAGCTCTTAGATTATATAAAAATTTAGGTTTCATTGAGGACTACAATTATCCTCAAGCATATTTGCAAAAATCAAATTTAAAGTAAACCAAACTGTTTTTTATTTGAAACACGATTTGCATAAAAA
>CACXFH010000037.1 GCA_902766975.1 uncultured bacterium
ATCCAATGGCAAAACTTTTAGGTGATGTCAAAGATTATGAGGATTATAAACAGAAAATTGTACGTCAGCGACAGTTAAAAAAGAAAATTGTTGAATCGGTTAAAAAATATCTAAAAACGGAAGATATTAAGTTACTTGAAACGCAGATAGAATCTGTTGAAATTCAAATGCCATTCAAATCGGATTTAAAAAGGGTTCAAATGCTGTTCAAAAATAATTCAGAAAAATATGAATATTTAGTTGCAAATGATCCAAATAATTCATGGATAGCGAAATTTAAAAATACAAAGGAGTACAAATTATTGTATGAATAAGATTTTTGTAAAAACGCAAAATGTGAAAAACTTTATCGGACTTGTTGAAAATCTGATTAACAAACCGAAAAATATTCCTAAAATGGGACTTGTTTACGGCGAGCCCGGACTTGGTAAATCACAAACAGCTCTATGGTTGTCTTGTAAATATGACGGCATTTATTTAAGAGCATCAAATCTTATGACAGGTCGGTGGCTTTTGGAAGAAATGGTTAAAGAACTTGATGAAATCCCAAGATTTTTGACCTCGGATAATTTTAATATCGTTGTAAAAAAGCTGAAAAAGAATCCGCAGGTGATTTTTATCGATGAGTTTGATTACCTTATGAATAACTACAAAACCATTGAAACACTCAGAGATATTCATGACGAAACCGGCTGCTCGATAATCTTTATCGGAATGGGTTTGGCTCACAGGAAACTTGAACGGTACAAGCATCTTTATGACAGATTCTCAGAAATTCTAAAATTTGAAACTTTTGGAGTAAATGATTTATCGCAAATAATCGGACAACTTTCGGAGATTACATTTACTCCGGATGCAATTGAATATATCCACTCAAAATACAACAGGTTCAGACAAATTGTTCAGCTTATTAATCAAATGGAAACTTTCTCAAAAGATAATAATTTAACCGAAATTACAAAAGAAATAATGGAACAGATTATATGAATATAGAAAAACTGGCGAGACATTTAAAAGAATTTACTCTGGATGAAATAGAGATGATTGCGGAATGCGGTTGTAAAACAGAACTTAAACGGCTTCTGAATGAGGATAAATTAGTCTTTGAACAAGGTTTGTATAAATATCAGGAAGAAAAACCGAAGCAAAAATTTATCATTTGCACAAAACAAACGACAAATTATCAAATTATAACAATTGATGCCGCGATTGATTATTTTTTAGAAAATTATGTCAAAAACAATTGCAAACTTAATACTTATAGAAGATATCGCGGGATTTTAAAGCACCACATTTTTCCATTTTTCAAAAATAAAAATTTAAATGATATTACATGCGTTGATATTCAGGAATTTTACTATTTTTGTAAAGGCAGAAATTTACCACCAAAAGTGCTTAAAAACACATTAGCACTTCTAAATCAGATGATTAAATATTTTCAAAATCTCGGAATAATTGATAGAACTTGTAATTTTCAGGTGCGGAGATTATCCGACAAAACAAATTTTACAGTAGACAGAATAATTTTTGAGGTATAAAAATGACAAAATTAGATAAATTAAAACAAGCAGAGCATTTGTATGTTTGTGAAAAAGAGCCACTTGACGTGATTGGCGCAAAACTTGATCTTTCGCGCAGGACTTTATTCTATTGGAAGAAAGAATACGAATGGGATAAAAAGAGGTTTGAAAAAGGCAGAGAACAAGAACTATTTAATCGTGAACTATTAAACTTTGCTCAAAAAATTATGGATAAGATCTCAAATGATATTGATAATAATCAACAAACTTCACAGGCAGAAATGTATTCTCTGATGAATATCCTTAAAAATCTGCCACAAATAAAATCAAATATCGAAATTTCGCAAACTAAACATAAATCTAAAAAGGAAGAATATTTACCGGAAGATATTGTAAAAATAGTTGAAAGAAATATTTTAGGAATGCAATAACAATATGTCCGTTTCTGACGCAGTTTTATGCTATTGTTAGAATATAATTGAATATGTTATAATCTAACATTAAGAATTTAACTAATAA
>CACXFH010000038.1 GCA_902766975.1 uncultured bacterium
CAACGGGAAAACCGTACAATACAATAAAAAGGGGCAAGTAGAATACACCTATAAAAAAGATTCTACAGGCAAAATAACAAAGTATTCCAAAACAGGAAAAAAATTAGAAACATACAAATAATTTAATCAATTTTGAGTAATCTCCGGTCAATTTTAAGGCCTGCAAAATCATCAAGGGGTATAAATGTACCATGAGCATAATAAAAACCGTTTTTTAAAGAAATAAATTTTGCTCAATTTTAGCCCTTACACCATAAGGTTTTCAAACCCCATTTTTGATATTTTTTAATTTTGTTGATTATCTGTGAGGTCTGGAGTAAACAAAATTTATTTATAAAATATCATCCCCATGCCAATAGTCTGTATTATGATTACAAAAAAGTAGGGGGCGAGTATAAAACAACATTAATAATTTTATTTATGATACCATCATAGAGGAGAAAATAATGAATGGATTAAAATATTTTGCAAAATTAATACTATTTATAAGTTCATATTTACCATTATTTATAATTTTATTATTGAATTATTGGTCTGACAAAATGGTATTGAATATTATTATAATAATAATTGTCTTAATTTCTTTAGTATGCTGGTTTATACTATTTTACTTACTAAAAGATATAAATAATACTCAAGGGAAAATTTGTGAAGTAATTAATATTTCAGATGAATCTGAAATATCTT
The DNA here is from genome assembly GCA_902766975.1 of uncultured bacterium. Lineage (GTDB taxonomy): Bacteria > Cyanobacteriota > Vampirovibrionia > Gastranaerophilales > Gastranaerophilaceae > Zag111. The sequence goes on from CACXFH010000038.1 coordinate 688, forward strand.
TAAATTATTTGTTTACTTATATAATACCATTTTTATCAATGCAATATGATAATTGGAAAAATTTATTATCCATAGGAATTATTTTATTTATAACATTAGTAATATATGTCAATTCAAATCTCTTATATATGAATCCTATGTTAAATTTATCAGGTTATAGTATATTAAAAGTTACTGTAAAACGAAAAGAGGAAATTAAACAATATATATTAATTACAAAATCTAAAGATAAAAATATTCAAATTGGTGAAAACATAAATATATGTGAATTCTGTGAAAATATCTATTATTTAAATTCTTAAAACTTATAAAATCTTAATATATGTATGAAATTTTAATATTTTATGTATCATGAAAATATGTGGAGTGAGATATATGGATACATCTAATTTTATAGATACTATTATTAGAGCAAATGAAGTTGAATTAAAATTTATCAAAAAAGAGGGTAAAAATTCATTCAATTATGAAGTTAAACGTGGAATTGTTGATAATTCAACTGTTAAATATTTAAAAGATAAATTTTCTAGTATAATAGAACAGTATAATTCTCATTCCTTTAATAATTACGACATAATTTCATATAATAAAGCAAATGAGGCTTTTTGCATAAATGCTAATGAAATACCAAGTTTTCTTTCAATTTATAATTCTATAAATAATGATTCAACCGATAGTATAAATTTCAAACAATTAAATGAATTTGCAGCTAATTTCTTTGCAATTAAGTTTGTATATAAAAATAAAGATATAGATAAAGAAATTATAATTTTTAATAGACAAAATCCAAGTACAGGATTAGCCAAAAAAGCTAATATTTTTTGGAATGGAGAAAGATTTATAATTTCAAAAGATTCTTTTTCCTTACGAATGGAGATTGATTGTTTTTACGATTCTGAATCTGAAAATATGTATATTATAAATAGAAAATACTTTGAAGATATTTTTAATTTTAAAGATTATTACTCAAAAAAAGCAAATGAATGTTTAAAAAAAATTGAGGCTCAAAATATATTAACTGACAATACGGCATTTAAGCAAATATGTTTAAATGATTCATATATAATCTCTAGGCTTGCAAAAATGGAGTTAAGTAATGATTTAGTGGATATTAAAACTCACCTAGATGAAATTAAATCAATAATTGAAGAAGATGAGCTAAATATTTATTTTACAGGTAATAATAAGATTCAAGTAGATAAAAACACCTCTAAAGAGATTATTAAAAATATTTTGAGTCTTATAAATGATGAATACCTAACATCGAGAATTACTAAAAAGAATTATATTGCCTCTACAAAACAGTTGTCTTTGTTACAAAAATTATATAACACTATTGTTGGATAGTATCTCATGCCTGTCATTGTGCTATAATAGGTGCATGGAAAAGGTTGATTATCAAAATGAACTTATAGAAATTATTACTCCTGTTAGACTTGGTGCGTATGGTAATGATAATAACGAAGTGTTATTAGAAAAGTACATCTATAATCTTAAATTGTCAGAGGCTTTTTATCCTGCCTTGTCATTATTAGAAATCACTTTAAGAAATAGGATTTGCAATGCCATTGAAAAACTAATCTGCAAAGATTGGCTTATACAGGAACTAAGCAAGCAAAATATTTTAGCCGATAAGGAATATCAAAAATTATTGGAATCTCAAAACAAAATTAAAAAGTCAGGTAAGAAAGTTACTAATGACCGATTAATTTCTGAAATGACTTTAGGTTTTTGGATTCACCTTTGCACTAAATCTTATAAACCAAAATTATGGGATAAAAGAGGATTTTTTGAGTCCGTATTTCCTAATTATGCCAATAATGGAGAATTAAGAAAAATTGCCCCTATTCAAAATAACTTGCTTGCCATTTTAAGATTAAGAAATAGAATTTTTCACCATGAAATAATAATTAACGGAAACAAATCCTCGAAACAACAATATCAATTAGTTCTAAATATGTTACACTTGCTATCATCAGGCATGGAAACATTGTTAGAAAGTATTAGCCGATTTAATACTTTAAATGATATATAAATTTTATTGTTTGAAATTTATTTGATTTTTAAACCATTCTATTACTTGTTTAAAAACACTTTTTGAAGTTTTTACTATAGGTCTTTGATGTGATAAATTTTTCCAATAATAGATAGCCTTATATGCATTCATAAATTTTTCTTGTTTATTATTTATTTCAAAAATTGTATGTACTTTATTACTAGATACTCCTTGTATAAAATAAGTTCGCTCATTATTTAGGTTTACAATGTTTATTAATACTTCTGTTAAAAATTCTTCCCCGAGTAATGATGCATTGTCATATAAGAAATTCGGTAATTTTGTATAATTATTTAACATTTCATTAGTAGGTACTATTACTCTAATTCTATTTTGTATATTCTGCATGATTTGAGATAAATCTTCATTAGTTAAATCCATACGATTTTGATATTTTTTTTGTTCATCCATTATACCTTGTATATCATTTACAAAAGATAATAAACAATTAATATTCTCAATATTTTGTATAATATCTGGATTATTAATTAGTTCATTTAAACTTTCTAAAAACATTTCTCTTTGTGTCGCAGGATTAACTATATAGCGAATCATCTGCAAGATACTATTAAAAATAATTTCTTTGTGGTTAGGATGTTGTTTATATTGTATTTCATATTTATCATATTTTTTTGAAGATAATTTGTAAGCAAGTATTAATGCTTTTATATATTCTTTAAAAATACTGGCGAAATCGCTTCCTCCAGCCCCTATAAAAGAAGATGTTTCGTATAATATTCCATCTTCAATAGTATATGTAAATTTTAAATAAGATTCTTTGTATATTTTTAATAATTTATCATATATTTCAAGATATTTATTTGTTTTATTCTCCTGAAGTCGTAAATTAAAAATATCATTTATTATTTCTAGTGTTACAAGATTTTGTTCATATTCAAAATAATTATTAAATGTTCTAATATTACAAATCCGTCTATCTCTTAAAGAATCCTCTTTTATCCTAAACAAATATAAATTATCATTAGTTAAAATATATTTATTATTATACAAAATATTTAAGTTTGGAAATAAATTTATAATAAATCTTTTTAAAGCATCTTTTTTATCATCATTAATACTACACTTATCAATAAATTTTTCAAAACATTCTTTATCTTTTTGAATATTATAAATTTCATTTAATACAATAGATAAATTGGCTACTTCTCTATCAATATGTTCTTTTAATTTCACTAGTTCATTATTTATATCATTATTTTGATGCTCATTTAATAGGTCAAGAATAAATCTTACATGTTTTCTTAAGTTATCTTTTATAAATATAATTTTATTGCTATATTTATCTGTATATGCCATTAAGTCTTGATTAAAATTATCAAATAATAATTCTAATGAATGGATTACTTCTTCTGGGAGCATTTCTCGTTTTGATGCACTAATAGTTATATTTATTACATTTGGATTGTTTGGAGTAACAGTTTTTTTTACTTCAGAAATAAATTTATATGTGTTTTGTTTTATGTCAGCTAATTTTTCAAATAATAAATATTCTTTGCACAATAATATTTTATCTTTATATATCAAATAATATATTTGAGGATAAAAATATTGTAGTGCTGTTAAATTTAAAAAATCATACACATTAATTTCGTCGGAGATATATAAAAAATTTACTTGATTTAAAAATCTCTTAATCTGTCTTATATTTGTAAACATATCATCAAATAAAATATGATAATTATCAGAATAGTTAATTTTAAAATTTTCAAAAAGGGATTTTCTTAATTCTTCATTGTCAAATTCACTTTTTCTTAGAGTTCGTTTATGTACTTTATTCGCAATTCCTTCCAATTGTTCTAACAAAAAATCTTTTAATATTTCTGTATTTGTTATTTTTAAATCAATATTAAAATTGGTAATTTTATCAAGATAAACATTCCCATTTACACAGTTTTCATCTAATGATTTCGCAACTATATTTTTATCAAAAGGGAGTAAATATATAGTATTTTTAAAATTCGCAACACTTTTCAATAATTTACAAATGTTATTTATTTCACCTTTTGTTAATCTATCAATATCATCTATTGTTATTATAAATTTAATTTTTGAATCAACCAATATTTTATTTATTTTATTTTTTAATACATTAAGTCTATTATTTTCGTTATCTTCCATTTGTTTGAGAGTTTCAAGTATAATTGAAACAGAAACACTTTTCTCTTTAATAATTTCTTGATATGAAGCTAATGTTTTATAAAGATTTTTATCTGCAAGCATGCATTCTTTTTTTAAAGTATCGATAAAATTATCAATTAATGAATCTATGTTTTCGTAACTCCAAGGTATAAAATCTACAAAAATATAAGTATTTGTAGATTTGAATATTTTTATTTTTTGATAAAAATTTTTTAAATTTTTAATAATTATCATATAAGGTTTTAATAATAAAAATAAAATATGTTTTATAGGGGAAATTAGTAAAAATCCGATAATTACAAATTTAAAAAACATATTGATATTGAAAGTAAAGCATAAATAATAACATAATATTATTTTTAGAGTGATATCAACTGTTATACCTATTATATTAACAATTTGGTAAAGAATAGGATGCAAATTGAAAAAATCATTATTGTTATTTTCTATAGTATATATCTTAGGATTATTTTTAATAATGCTTTTTACAAAATTAACAAAAGTAGTTTTACCACTCCCCCACATGCCGTTAATATTTATAGTTAAAGAATGCTCATCTTTGTAATTAATTATAAAATTTGCGAGCTTGCTAGCAAAATCAAGCATCTTCAACCTGTCTTTTTCTAATGAATTTTCTGGATTATCTGAGTTTATTTGATATTCTTCAAAATTTTTATCCATACATTGTTCTTTCCACATTTAATATAGCCAATCAAAGCAAAAACCCTAGCGACTCTGCAAAGCAGGACATCAATCTAGGGTTATCCACTAACATTTTAAACTATTACAGACATTTTTTCAAGTGTTTAGAGAATAAAATTAATACATCTTAATTATTCTCTATGTATTTATAAATTACTTGTCTTTGCCCTTTGCCGATTTTGTACTCAAAACGGCTTGTTCGTTTGATTATACCTTTCTTCCTCAATTCTTTTATCCACCATTCTGCTTGCCCAAGAGTAAAACCCAAAGCTTTTTCCATTTTACCTCTTGTAAATTCTAATTTTGTTTTTACCCAAGAAATTATGCTTTCTGAAGATACTTTTATATTCTGCTTTTCAAATTTCCATATACATTCGTAGCGAGCTCCCGCAACCATTTCACCGGAAGTATCAAACTTAGATACTTCCGGTTTTTTAGTGCAAGGGTGAAAAAGTTCGTTAGGTATTAAAAAAATAAGAATGCTTGGTACCTTTTAACAGGACATTTGCTCGGAAGGGTTTCATGTCATTGCGAGAGCAAAAAACCGAAGCAATCCGGCTTTTGTAGATTTAAAAAGGTCGGAAATGAGTTGATTCGAAATGTCCGAAAAGTTCGATTTAAGTAACAAAAATGTCTACCTTTTTGCACTCAAATGTAGGGTTGACTTTAGTCAACCAATCCAAAATATATCGGTAGACTGAAGTCTACCCTACTTTTGATAACTATCAAATTCTTTTTTTTCTTCTCAAATCGACTTTATTTTACACTTGGACTTTTAACTTAACTGTTATTTTGCAATGATTAAGTTTTAATAGCAGAAGTTTGTCAAGTTCTAAAGTTTTTAATCGTTTTATATTCGGTCTTATTTAAACCGTACAATTTACAAATTTTTTCTTCCAAAATTTCGTTTATTTCATCACGCTTTTGTTTATTATTTAAAATCATATCAACAATTTGAATTATTTCATTCTGAGTAGCATAATTGCACATCGGAATAGGAATACTCTCAATATGACTTCTTAAAACTTTTACGGAATTAAAACTTTTTGCAAATACAAATTGAGCAACCCTTGAATTTAGTATTGCCATTATATATTTTATATTTAATCCTTTTATTTGAGGGATGAGAATATTACAACTGTTTAAAGATAACGTTTGTTCATCATCATAAGCGAACACAAGCTCCTTACTAATAAATTTATACAACAATTTTTCTTTAGCACGATAAATTCCTGCTGGGGCAACCTGATGGAACATTTTAGGAGTAAATTCAATATAGTTTTCAGGTTTATCAATACAATACTTTTCTATATCAGAGCCTTTTAAAATTACCTCATTAGTAGATGATTTTGATGTTGTAATATATTTTTCATTGTTGCCGGTAACTATACCAAGAGCGAATATTGCATTATTTTTCAGATAAACATTATTAGGATTAGATAAAATTTTGTTATATATCTCGTATTCTTCATCATTCATATCAAAATTGAAGGCATACGGAGAAATTTTGCGTTCCTTATTTATCACAAAAGTTCTGTCTTTACTCACAACCTTCATGCCGACAATACTAAAAGTGTTCGTTGCGCAAATTTGTAATATTATGCTTGGGCAGTTAACCTTATTAAACATATTCCCGAGAAATTCCAAATACCTGATAGAACAAGTGTTTAGTATAATATTTCTTATGCAATTATGATTTTTTACAGTTAATATAGACTGAGGAACGATAAAAGTTAAACTCCCGTTTTGATTTAGCAAGGAAAGCGATTTTTCAATAAACAAATCATAGGATTCAATATTTGTCCCTTGCGCTGTTAAAAATTGACGTTTTAAAGTTTCTTGCTCATCTTGAGTAAAATCAGCCCCCCAAGGCGGGTTTCCAATAATATAGTCAAATTTTTTTTTGAAATTCGACAACAAAAAATTTTTACTTGTAAAATTTTTATACAAAACATCAGGATTTTTAACATCAAATTTCAAAGCCATATTGAGTCTTGTGATACTTATTGCAACAGAATCAATATCATTACCGCAAATTTGATTTATACTAATCTCATCCGGCAAATGAAGCAAGAAATTCCCTCCGCCACAGCATGGATCGAGAATTTTTTTATCAGTCAAATGACATAAATCTGTAACTTCCATAATTTTTTTTACGGTTATAGTCGGGGTGTAATATGTTCCGCTGGCTTTTCGATTATTCAAATCAGACAGAGAAATATACAACAAACCCAAAATATCTTCATCTTTTTCATAAACATAGCTATAAAATAGATCTGAATATTTCTGAGCAAAATCAATAGCAGCGTCTTTGTCATCTATTAAATCTTCAATCAAACAATTGAATGTTCCTAATGAAAGTTCTTGATTTAGGTAAGCCGACAAGTTGCAAGTGTAGTCAGTTTTTATTGTTTTACATTGTGTAAACATCTGAATCGCACAATCCGCAATTATATATTTGATTTGTTCATCAGTCAGAGAATATTTTTTTTCAATAATATGATTTACCAAATCTTCAATAATTACGGTGTTGTGCGAATTATTCGAAAGATAATCTTTATAGAAAAATGTGCCTGATACGTATTTTTTGTTACGTCTGGATTTCAAAAATTTGTTTTTGGGGGAATTAAGCTGATTTAAAATATAATCTGTATATTCAACAGAAAAATTAAATTTATTATTTTTTGTTATATCGGGTTTAATCTTGTCTGTTTTAATCCAATTCATCACAGTCGCATCGGATACCCCGATTTTATGAGCAAATTCTTTTATAGAAATATAATTTTGCATTTGTTGTAACCACCGTCAGACAAAACCATATTGCGCCTCAAAAAAATCATTCTGAAATACGAGCAGGGAAATTACTTTTTAACAAGCTGTTAACCTCTTGCTGCGCTTTTTCTTTTGACGAAAATACCCCGACCTGAAGGGTATAAGAGCCTCCCAAATTTTTTACTATCGGAGTAACTCCCAAACCTGCATCCTGAATAATTGATTTTGCCACTTCTGCTTGTTTTTCGGTTGCATAATATCCGACAACTACTCTGTAATTTACGTTCTTGGGAGCAGGAGCGGATAATTTTGGGTCCGTTCTGACTACAAGATTAGCTTTATTTTTATCTTCCTTTTCATCGTGAGAATTCTCTTTGGATGGTTCTTCCGCTTTTGATTGCTGGAGCTTTTCATTCTGCATTTCTGCTTCCATTTCGCCGACGGTTTTTTTCATTTGCTTTGGCAAAACGACTTTTTCATCAAGTTCCGGGGAAAATATTCCATCTCCGCTTATTCCATTTTCATCCTCTGCCTTTAAGTGCTTCAGACGTTCATCAACTGAGCCTTGTGGTGTTTCTTCCTCAAAATCTGCATATTCTTCATTATCCGCAATACTTACGTCAACATTTGGGGAAAATATTTTTGCAAACCCTAAAAATATCAATATTCCAATAACAAGTACGGAAATAAAAACTGTCAAATCTTTATAAGAGCCTCTTTTGACTTTTTTCCGATAATCATCATAAGAAAAATGCGTTTTATCATTCGCAAATTGTTCGTTATCCGATTTTGGACCATTAGTATTTTTAAGCATTACACACCTCTAACCTTTGTACTTGCAAGTTTTATATCTTCAATTTCTTGCGAATATTTTTTCATAACCTCAAGAGCAAAACCTTTTATATCTTGTATTCCTAAGTCTGATTTAAGCGCACTGACAGGAATCGGCGCTCCTTCTATAAGTATATTCAATCCGGTATGAATCAACACGGAAGTCAACGATTTTGTAGCAATAGACACCGATAATTTCTTGCCGTTAACAAACAAATCATCACCGTCTCTTGAAATTCTAAAGCCCAAATTTTCAAGTGTTTCTTTTATAACACAAATTAAAAGCCTTTGTCTGAAAACACCTTCCACAAGCTCAACATTGAATTGTTCCGTTATAAAACTTAGCATATATTTACTATAAATCGGTTCATTATTGATTACATCTTCAATATCAACCATTTCGGATAATTCAACATCACATTCCCCGCAAAAAGCCACTATTGCGTCCCCTTGAATTTTAAAATTTTTATAAATCCAATGTGGCGCAAGCTGTGAACCGATATATTTAACTTTATCCTCTATAAATAATGTTTTCATCTTTTAACCAAATAATTTTTCAATATAATCGTAAGCCTTGTTAGCTTCCAGAGCATGCCTTAACCTTGTGCAAGATTCACATTCCCCGCAATGTCTGCCCCCGCCCTTGTAACAGCTCATTGTTAATTCAAGCGGAATACCGTTAGACAAAGCCAACATGACTATATCATTCTTAGCATAATTTATCAAGGGCGCAACAACTTTTGGCTTTTCCATAGTGGAAAATTCAAATTCTCTGTTTACCGAATCTATAAATTCTGCGGTATTATCAGGAAATGTTTTGGCTTCCTCTTTGTTCGCACCGATAACTATATTATTGTATCCGTATGAATCTGCATAGGCAGCCGCAATATTTAAAAATAAGCCGTTTCTGTTCGGGACCCAAACAGATTTTGCACTTTGCATTTCATTTTTCAATTGTTCCGCAGTCGGCAATGTATCCTCTGAAACCAACGCAGTATGAGTAATTTCTTTTAGAAAATTCAGCTTAATAATTTTGTGAGTGACATCGTAATATCTGCAAATTTTAGCGGATGCGTCAATTTCATCTTTTGCGGATTTTTGCCCGTAATCAAATGTAAGCGCAAGTTCTACATTCAATTTATTTTTGGTAAGTCCTAAACTGACTAATGAATCCAATCCGCCGGATAGTAATATTAAAGATTTACTCATTATTTCCATCCCCTTCATATTCGTCTATAATTTCGACCGCTGCCATCTTTAAAGAATCAGAATACTTTTGAGAAGATAATACTTCATCAAGAATGCGCCTGTCGGAAAGATTATATAACGCAATAAGTGCATTTTTCTTAACTTCTTCATCATTATCAGTATTAAGAACATCTTTAATAATACCATAAGAATCAGGATGTTCACTGTCCATAAGAGCCTCAATTGCATCAATTCGGACTTGCGGGGATTCATCTCTCAATGCGGATTTTATAGCTTTGAATGCTTTATCATTTCCGCAGATGCCCATTTTGTTCAGCGCTTCAATTGCACGTTCTTTTAGGAATGTAAATTTGTCCAAAATGCCTTGTTTTGCCTCAAGTATTCCGATAAGAGGCTCTATTGCTCGGTTATCTCCTATTAATCCTAATGCAAATGCAGCACCTTCTCTTAAATATACCGATTTTTCTTCTTCGTCTTTTACCACTTCTATCAGCGGAGCAACCGCATATTTATCCCCTATACGCCCCAGTGCATCGGCACAAGCAAGACGCACCCTGTAATTTTCCTTTTTATTATTAAGGCAATACAATAACACAGATACAAAAGCAGTATTTTTTTGATTCCCAATCGCTTTGGCACACATAATGCGAACATTTAAAAATTTTTCTTTAAGATTTTCGTCCTCTCCTTCAAAATTTTTTAGCAAAAGGATATTTGCAAGATGCTCCAAAGTGGAGGATTCTCTATATTCATCGCAGTATCTGATAAGATGCATCAAAACCTCAGGATTTTGAGATTTTGAAAGCATATAGTTGTAAATCAATAAGCGTTCATCGGAATTATATCTTGATTTGAGTGATTCAATTTCAGATATAATATCCTCCGAGCAATCACCGTACAGGTTGCAGCTTTGCGCTATAGCTTCTAAATCAAGATTATTTTGTCCGCCCAATATAAGTGCCCCCACAGCTTTCAGACTACATTAAATATGCTCTTTTTGCAAATATTGAATTAATAATCTATATATGATTGAGGTTGCGAGGACGCTTTTTTATATCCGAAACAAACCGTTCAACCCTTCAACTATATATCAACCGTTCAACTATTCAACTAAAATCTATCCCCACCTAACCTCCCCCATTGGGGAGGAACTGAAACAAACCGTTCAACTATATATTGCCAAATTTAAATAATAATATTTATTTGTAACAAATTATTAATAAACTAACAACAAATAAATTCTTTTGATTTATTATAAATGTATCAATTACTAATTAAGGTGTAGCATGAAAGTAGATATTATAAATTATCCCGTGTTAACTAACCAGCACAGGCTCAAGTCTGTTCCCGAGAATAGCGGTGTGAGTTTGCGCGGGGAGTTGTGTAAAAATAATTATGAAAATGTGAATAGAGGATATTATAGCGGCAGTTCGGTGAGTTTCGGATCTGCCGCTAAACTTTCCTCTAGAATGCTTGATAGTTTATTAGATGCGTGTAATAAACACACAACAATCGTACAAAACCTTGTTGCTTTGGTTTTGGCATTAGGTCCAAGACCGCTGGCGATTATGTCACTTCCCGGTAAAAAAGATAAAGAAGATAAAATTTATGCATCCGGTCACTCCATGGCATCAGGTTTAATCGGTTTTGGCTTTGCAAGTATTATTATGTATCCTCTTGGAATCGCAGCAGATAAAGTCAAGAAAAACGATGTCGATTCTGTTCTTAAAAAAATAGATAAAAGTAATGATGTTAAACTTGTCACAAGACGGCTTGCCAAGCTTGCAAAAGAAGCAAATATCCCTGAAGAAGAATTAACAGCAGAAAAAATTCTAAAAGGCACAAAACATTTAGAACCTGACTTTTTAAAACAATTTGGTGCATTCCAAGAAAAAGACGGAAAACTTACAAGACTAACCGCAATAAATTCCGAATTTGATTTTGGAAAATTTCATAAAGAATATAACATTGTAAATCTTACAAGAGAAAAACTTAAAGAAGGCACAAAATACATAGGTAAAAATTTCTTTGATAATTTTATTAAATATGATAAAAAAGGTAAATTTTTAGAATTCAATAAATCTGCTGATTTTGATAAGGTTTACAAGTGTTTGAATATGGCACCGGATGTATTTGTATTCGGTATCTTGAAAGCAATGTTGACAGTTGCTTTGATTCCGCCAATCTTAAAATATGTGTTCGGACTTGAAAAAGGTAAATCAAAACAGCCTCCTGCGCAACCTGCACAAGTTCAAAATGTTAATAAGGAAGGAGGGAATAAATAATGATTACCCTCAATACTTCCATTCCAAATTATAACAACAGATATAAAAATTATAATCCTTCATTTAACGGCGGAAGTGTTCCGAAGCAATCAGCATTTCTTAATCCGTTCAAAAAATCTTTTGATAAATTAACTGATGGGATTGCAAAATATTATTACGGACCGTTAATGTCTTCAAAAGTAACAAATTGGCTGTTCCACAGAAATGATATAGGTCGTATTGTTGACCACATGCAGGCTCTTGGTTCTTATGTGATTTCAGGGATGTATATGACTCAAACACTCAGAAATAAAGATATGGATGAGGACAGAAAAATTACTTTAGCCATAAATCAAGGGTTGACCCTTGTTGCATCAACCGCAATTGCATATTTGGTCAGTGAAAGACTTGTCGGACCTTGGAATAAACACGTTTCAATGAAATATGCAGCAAATAAACTTGAAACAACGACTGAAAAACTTGCGCAAAATCTAAAAAAACATCAGGAAGAAATTAAGAAGTTATACATGGATAAACACCCTGAAGATGCGGATTTGAAAAAATTTAAAAAACCGAATCTTGTTCATTATCTTGAAGAAGGGATAGGTAATTTTGATTTAGCAAAGAAATTAAAAGGTTTAGATGTATTAAAATCACTTCTTATTTTTGGTTCTGTATACAGATTCTTCGGACCTGTTGCTGTTACTCCGGTTGCAACTTGGCTTGGGAATATGATTACGGGTGCAAATAAGAAACAGGCGCAGCAAGCTAAAAAAACAGAAGCAAGTGCTCAGGCAGTCAATGATTTTGCTAATATCGCAAGACCTCAGCTGGCAAAATTCCTCGGGAAATAAACAATATTACCTCTGATACTTGAATTTTATTTTGGTTTATAATATATTAAACAGGTACAAAAAGTCATTAAAGGTGGTGAAAATATAAAATGGCAGAAGTTAAAGTTGGTGAAAACGAATCAATTGAAAGCGCATTAAGACGTTTCAAGAAAAAGATTCAAAAAGCCGGTATTCTTTCTGAAGTAAAAAAACGTGAAAGATATGAAAAACCGAGTGTAAAAAGAAAACACAAATCCGAAGCTGCTCGCAAAAGAAAAGTGTAAGATTTTAAAAATATCTAAAAGACCGTAAGATTCATTCTTACGGTCTTTTTAATCTAAAAACAGTTTCACTCCTGCTTGCTCGGCGGCAAAAAAAAACCCTTTCTTAAAGAAAGAGTTTGGAATCTTTTTCAATTCCTCGTGTGTAGAAGGTTAGTGTGTAGTA
>CACXFH010000039.1 GCA_902766975.1 uncultured bacterium
AAAATAGAAAAGGATAAGGTATTAACTTTATGGAAGCAAAAACCTTGCTATTGGTTATTGCAGCTATTGCGGTAATAGTCTTAGTTGCAATGCTGATTATTCAAAAAAACAAAGTTAGTGCTGCTTTGACCTCCTTGGAAAAGGATAAAAATGCACTGGAAGAAAAAGAAAAAATTCTGCAAAAAGAAGCAAAAATTAAGGCACTTGAAGAATTACAAAGTGACAGAGATGCTTTAAATGAAGAAGAAAGAGAAAGACGTCAGGAACTTACAAGACAAGAACAAAAGTTAGCTAAAAGAGAAGATATTCTTGAAGAAAAAATTCAGGAATACACTGATAAAGAAGTTGAAGTTCAAAAGAAAAAAGATCAACTTTTAGAAAAAGAAGATTATTTGGCAGAACTTGTGCAAAAACAAACAGAAGAATTAGAAAGAATCTCGGGAATGTCCTGTGAAGATGCTAAAAAAACACTGTTAGAGCAGTTGAAAAATGATTTGGCACAAGAACAAATGCAATTAATAAGAGAAAATGAAGCAAAAATAAAAGAAGTTTCACTTGAAAAGGCACAAGAAATTCTATCTACCACAATGCAACGATGCATGATTGAGCAAGTTGTAGAAACAACTGTTTCTGTTGTTGCTTTACCTAATGATGAAATGAAAGGCAGAATCATCGGTCGTGAAGGCCGTAACATAAGAGCTTTAGAAACTTTGACAGGAGTTGATTTGATTATTGATGATACGCCAGAAGCTGTTGTATTATCAAGTTTTGACCCTGTCAGACGTGAAATCGCAAAACTTGCACTTGAAAAGCTTATTGTGGATGGTCGTATTCACCCTGTGAGAATAGAAGAAATGGTTGCAAAAGCTCAAGAAGAAATTGATAAAAAGATATGGGCAGAAGGTGAAAATGCAGCTTTAGAAATGGGTGTTATGGGTTTGAATAAAGAGCTTATAAAAACACTCGGACGATTATATTACAGAACAAGTTACGGTCAAAATGTTCTGAAACATTCTCTTGAAGTCGGTCATATCGCAGGAATGCTGGCAGCAGAACTTGGTGCAAATGAAAAAATTGCAAAACGTGCGGGATTATTACACGACATTGGCAAAGCTGTAGACCAAACTCAAGAAGGTACGCATATTCAATTAGGGGTGGAAATTGCAAACAGATACGGCGAAAAACCCGAAGTTGTACACGCAATAGAAGCACACCACGATGATGTAGTAGCAAATACTATTGAAGCCGTTCTTGTCAAAGTAGCCGATGCAATCTCCGCAGGCAGACCGGGGGCAAGACGTGATACATTAGAAATCTATATCAAACGTTTACAAAAAATTGAAGAAATTGTAAACAGTTATGAGGGAATCAAACAATCATTTGCGGTACAGGCAGGGAGAGAAGTTCGTATTATTGTTCAGGCTGAAATGTTTGATGATTTGGCTTCAGGTAAACTGGCAAGAGATGTTGCAAAACGCATTGAAGATGAACTTGATTATCCCGGACAAATAAGAGTAACCGTGGTTAGAGAGTTCAGAGCAACTGAAATTGCAAAATAAAAATAGTTGAAAGGTTGAATAATTAAACGGTTGAATGGCTGTTTACATTCAAGAAACATAATGTCAAAAAATGGTAAAACGTTAAAAATAGTTTTTTTCGGTGATATTGTAGGTAAACCCGGACGATTTGCCGTAAGAGATTATTTGCTAAATTTGAACAATGATAACGACTATTTAACTACATTTTATATTGCCAATGTTGAAAATGCATCTCACGGTTTTGGTTTAACCGAAAAAAATTATAATGATTTTATTGAATATGGTATTGATGCGATGACTTGCGGCAACCATATTTGGGATAAAAAGGATATTTATTCTTATGTCGATAAAGCAGACAGACTTATCAGACCAATAAATTATCCTAACGGTGTAAAAGGTGTCGGTTCAAGAATAATAGAAAAAAACGGTATAAAAATCGGCATAATTAATGCAATCGGCAGAGTATTTATGAGTCCTGTTGATTCTCAATGGGAAATTGTAAAAAACGAAATTGCCGTAATTAAGGAAATAACTCCTATCGTAGTTATGGATTTTCATGCCGAAGCAACTGCTGAAAAAATATGTTTTGCAAAATATTGCTCAGATTTTGGGTTAAGCGCATTTTTCGGCACTCATACGCATGTTCAAACGGCTGATGAAACCATTATCAACGGGATGGCATATATTACCGATGCAGGTTTTTGCGGAGCATCCGACGGAGTTATAGGTATGGAATATCAAACTTCTTTGTCAAGATTTTTAACAGGAATTCCCGAAAGATATGAAGTTGCAAAAGGCGAGCTGACGCAGGTTAACGCCCTTGAGGTTGATATTGATGTTAACAACGGTCATGCTTTGGCGGTAAAAAGAGTTTTTTGTAGTAATAGTAAGATAAAGGAAAATGGAGATGAAAACTGATTTACATATTCACACATATTTTTCCGACGGAGTATTTTCACCGGAAAAAATTGTGGATACTGCCATCGATGTCGGTGTCGGAGCCATTGCAATAACAGATCACGATAATGTTTTGGCTTATGATGTTGCTCAAAAGTATATCAAAGATAATAATTTATCAGATAAGATACAAATATTGCGCGGCATTGAAGTCAATACATTATATAATGATTATGAAGTTCATATTTTAGGATATTTTATGGACGTAAATAATTCGGACTTCCAAAATTTAATAAAAACACAGCAACAGGCAAGAGTAAAACAAACAAAAGAAATACTTGCTCTTTTAGCAAAAAAAGAAGGTATCCGAATAAAATTTGAAGACATAAAAAAACTGGTAGCTCCCGGTGGAAGTATAGGCAGACCGCATATAGCCAGAGCAATTACAAGTGCCGGCGGAACAACCAATGTGATGGATGCTTATGCAAAATATATTCATTTGGATTCTCCTGTGTATGTCCAAAGAAAAACGGTCTCGCCTCAGGATGCAGTTGAGATAATCTATGATGCAGGAGGGATTCCGGTTATAGCTCATCCTCATGATTTGGAAAATATGGCAGAAGGACTGATTAAGGATTTAATGAACTACGGTTTGAGAGGAATTGAAGCATATCACAGAAAACATTCTCCTGCGATGGTAGAATATTTTTCTTCAATGGCTGAAAATTTCGGTCTGATTGTTACTGGAGGTTCTGATTTTCATGCTCCCAACATTATGAACGGACAGATTGTACTGGGTAAAAATTTTATACCTGAGTGGGTGTATGATAAATTGATTGAAGAAAAGAAACGTCTTGATATTGCTAATGTAAATTAAATTATGAATAAATTCGCTTGGAAAATTGAATATTCTCTGACTATATTCGCAATTTTTGCGGGTATATTGTTTATGATTCCTACATCTTTTTCTTCTAAAACTGCCGTATTTATATCCAGATGGAATTCCGAATTTAACAAAATTCAGTATGCATTTTCTGCTTTGAGTGCGCAGACGGATTCCGAGGGAGTGAAGAATATAAAAAATTCAAAAAATCCAAAAGAACGCGAAAAATACATGATAAAACTCATAAAACCATATTTAAGACTTGAAGAACGGTTTGAAACAAAAAAATATATTCCGCATTTTATGAACGGTAAAGTAGTTCCTAAAGATGATTTATACTATTTTAGCCTTTTATACACAAATCAGGATGATATGATTGTGGGTGTTAAGGATATAGCAGATGAAATACCTGATGCCCCCGTTTACATGCTGATGATAGACACAAACGGTTCTAAAAAACCTAATATTTGGGGTAAAGATATATTTGGTTTAAATATTTATATTGACGGGAATGTCAATCCGTTCGGTTACGGTTGGGATGTTGATAAACTCCGAAAAGATTGTTCAAATAAGGGGACCGGCACATCATGCTCTCATTTTTACAGAATCGGCGGTGAGTTTGTCGAATAATTAAATTGAACGATTTAACGATTGAAAGGTCAAAAAATTGATAAAAAATATATGTGTATTTTCTTCATCAAGCAATTATTTAGAAGAAATTTATTATAAAGATGCGGCAGAATTGGGCAAACTTATAGGACAAAACGGCTATAATATAGTATATGGCGGTTCAACTTTGGGGATGATGTGGGCTTGCGCATCAGAGGTAAAAAATAACGGCGGGAAAATATATGGCGTAATGCCTCAAAAGCTCATTGATATGGGATGCCGGACAGATAATTGTGATGAATTTTATACTTCCTCCGGAATGCGTGAGCGAAAACAGAAAATGGATGAAATTTCTGATGCTGTTATTGCATTAGCAGGAGGACTCGGGACATTGGAAGAATTTGCGGAAATGCTGGTACAAAAGCAGCTTGGATATAACAAAAAAGCAATTGTGCTTTTAAATACAAACGGTTTTTATGATAAACTTATTGAATTTTTTGAAAGTATCATTAACAAAAAATTTGCAAATAAATTTGTAAGAGATCTGGTTTATGTTGCGCCTAATCCGCAAGAGGCAATCAATTACATAAACAATTACAAAGAACCACTATTAACACCGTCAAAGCACGAAATTTACTCCAGATAATTTATTTTTTGATATAAAAATTTTTAACTTTTGAATAGAATATAATCTGACGAAAAACCAATTAAATAATATTAGGGAATATTTTTTTTGCATTTTTTGATGTTGTCAAAGCGACTTCCGCATATGTAATCCCTCTCAAGGATGCAATTTCCTCTGCAACATATTTTACATACGAAGGTTGATTTTCTTTTCCTCTGTAGGGTACAGGCGTAAGATAGGGATCGTCTGTTTCAAGAAGCAAATATTCAAGCGGAATGTTTTGCGCAACTTCTTTTACTTTTACCGCATTTTTAAATGTGACAACTCCGCCTATTGAAATGTAAATCCCTAGTTTTATGCATTCTTTGGCAAATTCCAAACTCCCCGAAAAACAATGCATAATTACTTGTGAATTTTTATTATTTTCTTTTAAAATATTCAGAGTATCAAAATAAGCCTCTCTGCAATGTACATTCAAAGGCAGACTCATTTGATTGGCAAAATCAATTTGTTTTATAAAAACTTCTTTTTGCAAATCGACAAAACTTTTATCCCAATAATAATCGAGCCCGATTTCGCCAATTCCTATGATTTTGCTGTTATTTCTTATTATATTTTCCATATCATTAAGCGTTTTATCGGAAAAACACTTGACTTCTTCGGGGAAAACCCCAACGTAACCATAAATTTTGTCAAATTTTTTAGTAAGCTTATCGACTTCATAAATACTTTTATCATCATAGGAAGGCACTATGATTGTAATATTTTCGTCTGCACAATTTTGCAAAGCTTCTTCAACAGTGCGCTCTTTTAACATATTTATATGAGAATGGGTATTTATAATTTGTATTTTGCTCATAGTTTTATTATATCACGATGTAATTCTGATTCACTGCGATTATAAATAATTTTGTTGTATAATTTGACTATGAGAGAAGATTTAAAAATTTCAATAGCCCATTTGTATCCTAAATTGCTGAATTTGTATGGAGATTTAGGCAATATTATAACTTTAAAAAAACGCTGTCAATGGCGAGGGATTGAAGTTGAATTTGAAGAAATAAATATTGGCGATGAGATAAAAAATCACGATTTATATTTTATAGGCGGCGGACAGGATAAACAGCAAGAAGAAGTGGTAGAAGAACTTTATTCCCATAAACAAAATTTATTATCCCAAAGAGATGACGGAGCGGTTTTTTTAGGAATTTGCGGAGGATATCAGTTATTCGGACACTATTATCAGCCGCACGGGAAAGATAAATTAAACGGATTATCATTAATGGATGCATACACCGTCGCAGGCAGTAAAAGGTTTATCGGAAATGTTACTGTTGAAACGGATTTTTTGACTCCGCAAACATTAGTAGGTTTTGAAAACCACAGCGGGTTAACATATCTTGAAGGAGAGTCCAAACCGCTGGGTTTTGTAAAAGTCGGCAACGGTAATAACGGCAAGGACGGTTTTGAAGGCGGAAGATATAAAAATGTTTTCGGAACATATCTGCATGGGTCGCTATTACCCAAAAACCCTCATTTTGCCGATTATCTTATTTCTTTAGCTTTAGAAAAACGCTACGGAGAAAAGATTGAATTAACACCGCTTGATGATAAATTTGAACTGGACGCACATAATTCCGTTGTTTATAAGGCATATTAAATTGTTTACACGCTCACGATTAGTTGTGCAAGAATCTGAAATATAAATATATTGAGCTCAAAATAAGTGATATAGCAGTAACCAATGCACCGTATTTCATAAATCTGAAGAATGAAATTTTATGTCCTTTAGATGCTGCGGTTTCACTGACTAGAACATTTGCAGCCGCACCTATTATTGTTAAATTACCGCCAAGGCAGGCACCTAACGATAGAGCCCACCATAGCGCATGGGTGTGCCCTGTTATAGCATGAGGATTTGCAGGGTTAATCAGTTCTGAAATCAACGGTGCCATTGTTGCGGTATAAGGAATATTGTCTATAATTCCCGATAAAATACCTGAAGCCCATAAAATAATCATTGTAGCCGCTTTTAAGCTGCCGCCTGTCAGAGTAATTAACCCATCCGCAAGAAATTTAATTCCGCCGTTTGCTTCAAACCCGCCGATAATTATAAATAAACCTACAAAGAAAAATATCGTAAGCCATTCTACATCTCTGTATATTTCTTTCGGTTTTTCAAATAACAGCAAAAATGCAGCCCCTGCAACCGCAAACACAAATGCAGGAATATGAGTCAAATCGTGTGTTACAAAACCCAGAATTACAAGCAAAATAGTTATAACTGAGCGAATCATAAGCCCTTTATCGGTAATAGTTTTCGTATTATCAATCGTTGCAATTCTCTGCATCGTTTCGGGTGTCGCTTTTAAACCTTTTCTAAACAACCATATCAGAACACAAATACTAACCAAAAATATAGTAGTTACAATCGGAGTCAGCTCCAGAACAAAATCCATAAAACTTAATCCTGCTCTTGTACCAATAATAATATTAGGCGGATCCCCGATGAGTGTAGCCGTTCCACCTATATTTGAAGCTAAAACTTCCGTTATCAAAAACGGTACAGGATCGGTGTCAAATTCTTTAGCTATGACAAATGTAATAGGCATCATCAAAACAACGGTCGTAACGTTATCCAAAAACGCAGAAGCAATGGCAGTAAATGCTGCCAAAGAGAATAAAACCGTTTTGGGATGTCCTTTTGTTAAATGTAAAAGTTCAAGCGCAAGCCACTTGAAAACCCCGCTTCGACTTGAGATATGAACAATAATCATCATACCTATAAGCAAAAATATTACCTGAAAATCAACATGCGCAAAAACACCTTTTATTAACGTTTGAGTTTTTTCGTCAAAATGAGTTTCAAACGGAATAAGTCCGAGCAGCATTGTTAAAGCGGCTCCTGTCAGAGCAACAACAGATTTTTGTATCTTTTCACTTGCAATAAATATATATGCAACTAACAGAATCAACCCTGATATAAGCATACCGTGCGCATGTATAAATTCCATAATATCCTTCTTTCTGCAATAAATGTATATTAATCATGCTTATTCTAACACAAACAAAAAGGGGAAAGAAGAAAATCAATGTATTTTATGAACATTTGACGGGCTTTTATATGAACAGCTTATTTTATAATATTCTTGTTGTACATCGGTAATCGCCCAACGTATAATTTCCCCGCCGCAAATTTCAGACAGCACCTGCTCAATATCAACTACATCCTTGGATATTTTTACAATATCTGACATTATTGACAATGGCATATTTTACTCCTATTCTACCGTAACTGATTTTGCAAGATTTCTCGGCTGATCTACGTCTTTCCCCAAGAATTCGGCAATATAATAAGCTATAAGCTGCAATGGGACAATAGCAATAATTGGGGATAACATTTCATCAACTTCAGGTACTCTTATTATATAATCAAATAAATCGTCCAATTTTTTGTCTGTTGAATTCGTTAGAGCAATCATTCTTGCATTTCGCGCTTTGGCTTCTTCACTGTTTGATAAAAGCTTTTCATAAACAGAACCTTTCATCAAAATTGATAAAACAGGCATTGTTTCGTCAAGCATTGCAATCGGTCCGTGTTTTAATTCCCCGGCAGGATACCCTGTTGCATTAATATAGCTGATTTCTTTAAGTTTCAATGCGCCTTCAAGCGCTGTCGGGTAATTTATTCCTCTTGCGATATAAATAAAATCTCTTGTTCCCGAATATTTTCTGGCACAAGTTTGAATATAATCTTTATTTGACAAAATCTGTTCAATTTTTTGCGGAAGCGCAAGCATTTCCTTTTTGAGATTTTGAATTGTCTCAACATCGGTCGAACACTTGATTTCAGCCATATACAGCGCTAACAAATAAAAAGAAGTAAGCTGTGCAATATAAGATTTTGTAGCTGCAACGGATACTTCAATCCCTGCATTGACAGACAATAAACTGTCAGCTTCACGAGCCATTGCACTGTCGGGTCTGTTCGTAATAATTAAAATATGAGAACCTTTTGCTTTTGATTGTTTGATTGCAGTCAAAGTATCAGCTGTTTCACCGGATTGAGATACCCCAATAACAAGAGTATGAGCATCTGTTACCGTTTTTCTGTATATATATTCACTTGAAGCTTCCACATCTACAGGAATACCGCATAAATCTTCAATTAAATATTTACCTATCATTGCGGCATGTAATGACGTTCCGCAAGCAATTACCTGTATTCGGTTTAAGTTTTTCAGAGTTTCCTTTGTTAATTGAACTTCATTCAATTCAATCGGAGAATCGCAAGTTTGAAGCTTTCCTACAAGAATATTTCTTATAACATCCGGCTGCTCATGAATTTCTTTGAGCATGTAATGTTTATAACCCATCTTGCTTAAAGCTACCGGCTCCCATGGCAATTGTTCAATTTTTGGAGTTACTTCATTCCCGTTAATATCCTGAATTTTTACACTGTTTTTTGTAAGTGTCGCAATTTGATTATCGGATAAATAAATTGCTTTATTCGTGTGTTTTATAAATGCAGGTATATCAGAAGCGGCATAATAGCCATCATTACCTATTCCTATAATTAACGGAGCATTCCTCTTTGTTATAACCAATTTTTCGGGTTCATTATTGTGCATAATTTCAAGAGCATAAGCACCCTCAATTTCTTTTGTTGCAAGTTCAACAGCTTTTGTTAAATCTTTTGTCAGGGCATATTTTTGCGCAACGAGGTGAGCAACTGTTTCAGTGTCAGTCTGAGAACGAAAAACACAGCCGTCTTTTTCCAGCTTTGCCTTTAGTTCTTTATAATTTTCTATTATACCGTTATGAACAACAACCAGACTACCGCAATTGCACGTGTGCGGATGAGCATTAACAGTTGTCGGAGCTCCATGTGTTGCCCAGCGAATATGTCCTATACCCATTGTTGATTTTGAAATTTCATAGGCGTGAGCAGACAATTCGTTTCTCAGATTTTTAAGTTTGCCGACTGCTTTATAAACATTGATTTTATCATCACATTTAACTGCAATACCTGATGAATCATATCCTCTGTACTCTAATTGTTCTAATCCGTCTAACAATATATCTAAAACAGGGTTTGAACCTACATATCCTACTATACCGCACATACTTTCAACTCTCCTTTGTATATCGACTTTCAGCGCCGATTTGCTAAATTTAATTTCGACATATTAATGTCGGCTTATTATATATAATATCATTAAAATTTTGACATTCTTATTTTTTTATAAATTTTTTACATTTAGAACGAAAGACCGTAAACACGCATAGGATATTGAGGATAATATGCGTTATGATCATTCCACCTGTTACCTGTATAAAAACCCTGCTGATATGACGGACCAAAATACGGATTTACATAGGATGAAGGTGGTATTTGCGGGGTATAACCTGTCGGCTGACCAATAAAAGCACTCTTTATTTTGTTTAACAGCCCCTTTTGCTCTCCACAATAAGTATGCCCGTTTTCGCCCCAATTTTGATTTTGAGCATAATCTGATGTTGAATAATTCTCGGTGTAAGCGTACACACTCCACCCGGAAAACAAAATTGCAAAAATTGACATAAAAATAAAAAAATTCTTTATCATAATTAAATCCTCTCAAACAAAATATCTGCGAAATTTATATTTTTTTTATCGGTCAATAAGTTTTACAACTGGACTAATTTTATTCAAGGTGATAGTATTAATATATGGCACATAGGAAAAAGAGAGTAATTGCATATTTGCATTCTCATTGGGACAGAGAATGGTATCGGGAATTTGAAGTTTTTCGTTTAAGATTGCTGAAAGTTTTTGATATTGTAATTGACATGCTATCAGAAAATAAGATTCCGTCATTTTATTTTGACGGGCAAGTTTGCGCATTACTTGACTATTTAAAATTAAGACCTGAAAAAGAAGAAATAATCAGAAAACTTATTGCCGAAAAAAAACTTTTTATAGGTCCGTTTTATACTCTTGTAGACGAGTTTTTAACTGACGGAATTTGTTTTCGAAAAAATCTTGAAATCGGATTAAAAATATCAAGAGATTTCGGCTGCGAAGATTTTATAGGATATTTTGCAGATACTTTCGGGCACAGCCAAAATATTCCTGAAATTTTGGAAGAATACGGGATAGATAAGGCGATAGTCTGGAGAGGGGTTCCGGATAGCGTACCATCTGATTTTTTATTTTGCGGAGTGCCGACTGTAAATCTCGTCCGCGGGTATTTTATGGATATATTTTCCGCAAAAAAGACTATTCACGAAAAAGCTCAGTTTTTAAAAGAAAATCTCGATAAAATTGCAAAAAAATCTTCTGATACACTGCTTTTACCGATAGGTGCCGACCATTTGGGAATTCCTGAAGATATAGCAGAACAAATTGAGGAAGTGAATAATATTCTTGAAGATTATTATATAGAATTAGCTGACCCGTTTAAGTATTTTGAAAGTGTTAAATTCAAAGCAAAATACAACGAAGAATTGAGAGATAATTCTCAAACATTTATTCTCCCCGGTTGTTACAGCGCAAGAACAAGACTAAAACAATTAAATACGCAATGTTCTTATAAACTTGATTTGGCAAACAAGCTTCAGTACAATTTTGGCAACGGTTATGAAAGAGCAATTGAATATGCTTACAAGTTGTTGCTGCAAAATCAGGCTCATGACAGTATATGCGGCTGTTCAACGGATGAAGTGCATCAGGAAGATATAATCCGTTACAAAAAAATATTACAAATTGCCGATACCATAATTGAGGAAATAAGATTTGAACAAGAGGATGATATTGCCATAAGCTTTATAAATGAAGATAAATATAAGCTTTTAGAATGCAAGCGGACTATTGTCCCAGATAAATGTCAGATTCTTGAAAAGGAACAAGGTTTTGATACTAAACTTTTGCATGATATAAACAGAATTCCGGTGACCGAGGATTATACAACAATATACACTGTCTTGAGAGAGTTTAATTCTGATGATTCCCAAACAGATTTACAAGTCGGGAATGATTATATTGCAAATTCTAATATAAGATTGGAAGTTACAAACGGTCAAATTGATCTATATGAAGGTAAAAACGTATATCGCAATTTTATAGAATTTGTTCGGTATAAAGATGAGGGAGATACTTATAATTTTTGTCCGGAAGTCGGTGACGCGGGGGAAGTCGCTCAAATACGTTCCGCAAGGGTTATAATGAATAAAAATTTGCGCTGCTCACTAAAAATTGACACTTCATTTTTTAGCGTAATAGTTTTTTTAAATAAAAAATCAAAACTGATAAATTTTAAAATTAATTGGGTAAATTTGGTTACAAACAGAAAATGGCAAGTACGTTTCAATTTAAATAAAGCCGTCAAAGAAACATATTCTGAGGACTTGAATAAAATTATAAAAAGGAAATTTGATTCTAATTATAATATGCGAGATAAACTGCCAAAAGACAAAGGCATAGAAGTCAAAACTAATACTGCCCCAATGCAGAGATATGTCTGGACTAACGGTTTTGGTGTAATAACAAAAGGATTGTGCGAATACGAAGTCTACAAAAATACTCTTTCTATTACTTTGTTACGCAGCACAGGTATAATATCCAAACCTGATAATAAAGCAAGAACAACCCCCGCAGGACCACCTGTTAAAGTACCCGAAGCTCAGCAGCTGGGTGAAAACAGCGCAGAATTTGCGATTGGATTTTTCAAAAATGATGAATGGGTTGACAGAGTTGAGGAAATTTATCCTCAGACTATAATTTTGTAACGGTTTTAAACGATACGTCATTCATGGGATTGAAATTATCACTCAGATGTAGTTTAATGAACTTGTAGTCAATTGCAGGTAGCAGATTTATGTTGGAAATCACCAAAACACAAGATGACGGGACTTTAAAAAAGCTTGATTTAAATGAGGCGGTTTCCGGTTCATGGTTCAATTTGATTGAGCCCACAAGAGAGGAAATTCAACAGGTTTCGCTTGTTTTAGGTTTAGAAGAAAATTTCATAAGTAATTCTCTTGACGCCGACGAGTTATCTCGTATGGAATTTGAGGACGGGAATCTGTTGGTCATTACCAATGTACCTATTATGGATGATGAAGGGAATTTTGATACTTTGCCGTTGGGTCTGATTTTCACTCCTGAAAGTATGATTACGGTTTGTTCTAAAGAAAACAAGATTATCAGTTCATTCAATGAAGATACCGCTAAATTTTTTGACACCCGCAAAAAAGCTAATTTCATGTTAAGTATATTATTCAGAGCTGCAAAATTTTATCTGCGGTATTTGAATATAATCAATAAACAAACAGAAAATATCGAAGATTCTCTAAGAAAGACCACCCATAACAAGGCTCTTTTTCAGTTAATGGAAATTCAAAAATCTCTGGTTTACTTTACGACATCGCTAAAAGATAATCAATTGGTACTGCAAAAACTTTTAAGAATAGTAAATACTAATACAGCTAACTTGCAGTCTATATTAAAATTTACGGAAGACGATATTGACATGCTTGAAGATGTCATTATTGAAAACAAACAGGCATCCGAAATGGTAGAAATGCACAGAACAATTCTTGAAAGTATGATGGATTGTATGGCATCAATTATTAATAATAATTTGAACCTTGTAATGAAATTTTTGGCATCCATCACAATCATATTGTCAATACCCACGATGATAGGAAGTTTTTGGGGAATGAATGTTCCTATGCCGTTCGGGGAAAACAGTTTGGGATTTCTGATTGTTATATGTATTTCAATTCTTGCCACCTGCGTAGCGGCACTGTTTTTCAATCGAAAAGGTATGATGTAAACAAGATTGTAAATTTATATGTATAATTTCTTAATTTTTTGTCAAAAAATATTTTTTTTTGATTTTTATTTTGATATAGTAGGTGAAAATAATTCCAAAAAGGAAGATTATGTTAAATACAGCAAACAAGGTTAACAAAGAACAAAAGAGCGAAAAACTCTACGTTTCGCAACCAAATGACAAGCTATCTCATATCGAAATCCGTTTAAAAAATATTTTTGAAAATGAACTAAAATCTGAAAATTCGGTTTTAATCGATTATAAACCAGATGTTGTAAAGCGTCTTGCAGATTTTATATCAGGAAAAGTTACACGCTCGGCATCAATAGGTATTGCGGGTGAAACAGCCAGCGGAAAATCGACAATTACCCTTGATATTATAGATACTATTGATACATTTGCCGATAAATATGAATTAGAAAATGTAATAACCAGAGTAAATACTGATGATTATTATTATGACCGTTCCGAAATGGTTAAAGCGGCAGGAAGTTTTGCGGAATTTGCCAAACACTATGATTTGGATATCCCTGATGCGTTAGAACTTGAATTGATGCATGCTCATATAAAAGAATTGTTGTCAGGAAAAGAAGTTTACCTACCCAAATATGACATGTCAGGAACGGCAATCAGATATGATAATCATACCCTTGCTCAACCGTCAAAGGTTATCATTTCAGAAGGTTTGTTTGCTTTGACAGAAAAAATTAAAGATGCATTTGATTTCAAAATTTATGTGGATGTAAGACATCATATTCAAAAAGAAAGATTTTATATAAGAGCCGAAGAACGCCATCTTGGTGACAGCGCAGATACTATATATAAAAATGCTTCCCAAAAAGCAGAAATTTATATTCGTCCGTGCAAAGAGCATGCTGATATTATATTGTCAGGAGAAGCCGTTCGCACACGCTACAAGAACTTTTTAAACAAAATTATTGCAATTGTGGAAGAAGAACACTTTTCAAAATAGATAATTATTTTGGGTAATTATATTTTCCTTATTTTTTATCTTTACGCTCTCTTGCGCTTAGTCTTATAGGATTGCCCCAAAAACCGAAAGCCTCTCTGAGTCGGTTTTCAAGATAGCGCTTATAATTATCTTTTAAAAGTTCCTCGCTATTTACGAAAAATACAAATGTCGGCGGTTGAGAATTGACCTGCGTTGTATAATATATCTTTAATCTTTTGCCTTTAAAACTTGTAGGAGGATTCAATGCATAAGCTTCGTTTATAACTTTATTCAAAAGCCCTGTTGAAATTCGCTTGCAACCCTCATTATAAATCTTAATTCCTTCCTCAAAAATTTGAGTCAACCTTTGTTTTGTTACTGCACTGATGAAAATTTTGGGAGCATAGCTTAAAAACGGAATATCCCGTTCAAGTTTTTCACTGAATTTATTTATCGTATTTGCTTTTTTGTCTTCTATTAAATCCCACTTGTTAATAGCAACTATTATTCCTTTGCCTGCCTCTGTAATTAGTGAAGATATACGTTTATCCTGATCTGAAATTCCCTCTTTTGCATCTATAACCAAAAGCGCTACATCACAATCTCTTATAGATCGGATTGCTCTGTCCACCGCAAATTTCTCTACTCCGTAGTCAACTTTTGATTTTTTTCTTATTCCTGCCGTGTCTACGATTGTAAAATCAGTATCATTATATTTTATATAACTGTCAATACTGTCACGAGTAGTTCCTGACACGTCAGAAACTATTACTCTTTTTGTGTCTAACAATGCATTCACAATAGATGATTTTCCTGCATTCGGACGTCCGACAATTGCAATTCTTATACGGTGCTCTGTTTCTTTTTCTGCACTATATTCAAAATCTTCAGTAATAATTTCCAATAAATCCCCAACTCCGCCTGAACCATGCAAAGCCGAAATTGCTATCGGATCTCCGACAGACAAGGCATAAAAATCACTTGTCATTGCCATTGATTCGGGATTATCACATTTATTTACCGCAAGATAAATTGGTTTTGAAGCCCTGCGTAATATATTTGCAATATCATAATCAATCGGATTAATCCCCTCTTTCCCATCGACAAGAAAAATGATTTTATCTGCTTCTTCACAAGCTAATTGAGCCTGAGAAAATATTGAATTCATAATATCATCATCGTCTCCGGGGATAATTCCGCCTGTATCAATGACGGTAAAACCCTTACCCTGCCATTCGACATCAAAATAAATTCTGTCTCTTGTGACTCCCGGAGCATCATCTACAATGGAATTTCTGGCTCCGACAAGACGGTTCACAAATGTAGATTTCCCGACATTTGGACGACCGACTATTGCAACTGTTGGTTTTCTGTTCATAGCTTAAAAATATCATGAATAATTAGGTTTGTAAAATGGGAATCCGGTAAAATCCTTGATTTTATTGTCTATTTTTGCTAAAATCAAGTATACACAGGAAAAGGAGTATGAGATGGCACAACAATATAACAATCCGAATGCACAAAATATTAAAAAACGTTATGCTGTTTTGGCATTCATTAAAGGTTCGACAGCACCGCTGGTTTTGTACGTAAAAGAACCACAGCAACTATATGACGAATTGGCAAATCTAATGCAGTCACAAAAAGCAGTTTTGTTTGAACACGAAACAGAAGGACCGATTAAAAAAGTATGTTTTATGTCTAATCAGCTTGCAGCAATTGCAATTCAGGAAGAACAATATATTTAATTATGAAAAAAATATTACTGATTGAAGATATTGAAAATGCAAAAAATAAAACATTACATTGCGTTTTTAATGAAAAAATAGAAGAAATAGATTGTGTTACGCCAATCAAAGCAGAGCTTGAAGTAAAATCGTTAGGCGAATTTATTCAAATCAAAGGACACGTTAGCGGAATTGTAAATTTAGAATGCGATTTGTGTCTTGGAAAATTTAATCATAATTTGGATTTTAATATTGATGAAATATATTCAAAAGGCTCGCTGCTGAAAGGTTATGAGAATTCTGATAAAGAATATGAAATCAAGGAAGGGCAGTTTATAACAGACCTTAACGGAGAAAAAGAAATAGATATTTATGACTTATTGTATCAATCTGTAATATTAAGTTTCCCAAATAAAAAGGTTTGTGGTATAAATTGTAAAGGGAAGGAATATTTATCTCAAGAAAATAATTCCGATCCGAGACTGGAAGTCTTTAAAAATATCCAAATTAACCCAAAAAAGTAGATAGTAGAAAATAAAAAGGAAAGAAAAATGGCAGTACCAAAGAAAAGAACAGGTCATAGCGCTCAAGGTTCAAGAAGAGCAAACTGGAAAGCTGTAAAGCCTGAAACAACAAAATGCCCTAACTGTGGCGCAACAGTTTTAGCGCATACTGTATGCACAGAATGCGGAACATATAAAGGTCAACCGGTAAAATTAGCAGATAAAGCAGCTGCAGCTGCAGCACCTGCAAAAAAAGCCGTTAAAAAAGCAGCTCCTAAAAAGACCGCAAAAAAAGCAGAAGCTAAAGTTGAAGAAACTAAGGCTGAAGAAGCAAAAGAAGAAGTTAAAGCAGAAGAACCTGCAAAAGAGGAAAAAGCAGAATAAATCTATACAAGTTAGGATGATAAAATATCATCCTGAACTTGTTTCAGCATCTTAAAGAAATAAGATATTGAAACGAGTTCAGATGGTAGTTGAAAGAGGGAGTATGGCTAGAATAGCAATAGATGCAATGGGTGGAGATTACGCCCCGAGAAAAATAGTTGAGGGCGCTTTGTGGGCTGCAATGGAATACGGTGTTTCGCTTGAGCTTGTCGGTCAGGAAGATGCAATTCAAAAGGAGCTTGACCATATAAGAAAAGTCGGTTATGTATTGTCAGATTGCGGAACAAAAGGGCATAAAAGAAGAATAAGAATTGATTTAGATAAAATTGATTATACAATTACTCATGCATCAGAAGTTATAGGCATGGGTGAAGCTGTCGGTCAATCAATCAGACGTAAAAAGGATTCATCTATAGTGGCATCGGTTAATGCGGTAGCACAAGGACGATGTGAAGCTGTTGTATCAGCAGGCTCAACAGGTGCGGCTATGGCAGCAAGCTTATTCGGATTAGGCAGAATTTCAGGTATAACAAGACCTGCCATTGCCGTTACATTACCAAGAATGGATAAGCCTGTTGTTATTATTGATGGCGGAGCTAACAGTGATTGCACCGCCGGAATGTTGGCTCAATTTGCGCAAATGGGCGTTGCATACGCAAAGCTTAGTCTTGGAATAGAAAATCCTAAGGTCGGAATTTTGAGTATCGGAGAAGAAGAAGGTAAAGGCAATGAACTGGTAAAAGAAACTTATCCTTTACTTAAACAGATGAATGAAGATGGCAGATTTGAGTTCGTAGGAAACGTTGAAGGTAAAGAAGTATTTAAAGAAAAGGCTGATGTAATTGTAACGGACGGTTTTTCAGGCAATATCGTATTAAAAGTAACCGAGGGTTCGTCATCATTACTTTTAAATATGATTAAAACAGAATTTAAATCGGATATAATAGGAGCGATAATCGGTTTGCTTGCAAAACCGTTTTTGCGCAGAATTTTAAAACGTGTAAACTGGGAAGTTTTCGGCGGCATGCTTCTTCTCGGGGTTAACGGAATTTCAGTTATTGCACATGGCAGAAGTTCGGCTTATGCAATGAAAAATGCTGTTGGTGCAGCAGTGAAAGTACTAAACAAGGATATAAATTCAAGAATATCAGAAAGTATAAATAATGAATAATTTAAAACCTATGAAAATTGCAGGTGTCGGTTATTGCGTACCGCAAACAGTAATAACAAATGATGACTTAAAAAAGCTTTACGAAACATCGGATGAGTGGATTTATTCCCGTACCGGAATCAAGGAAAGACGAGTTGTTTCAGGTAATGAGACCGCAATTGATTTGGGTTTGGTAGCTGCCAAAAATGCCATGCAAAAATCGGGGTTTGAACCGAAAGATATTGATTGTATCATTTCAGCGGCATCTGTTCCGCCCCAGTTATATCCGACTTTAGCTTGTACATTGCAAGACAAGCTGGGGATTCCCAATCAAGTGCCGGCATTCGATTTAACTGCTGCTTGCACGGGACTTATATATGCTATGCAGGTTGCAAGAGGTTTTATTGGCGCAGGGATATATAAAACTATTTTAATAGTTGCATCTGATAACAATTCAAAAATTACCGATTGGACAGACAGAGGTACTTCCATTTTGTTTGGTGACGGAGCCGGAGCAATGGTTGTTACTGAGGCTGATGACGGTATTGATGATATTCTGTCTATTAACATAAGCGCTGATGGTTCAATCGGGCAAATGATTCAGACTAATATGCCTGGGCAATGCTGCCCGCTTGTAGAACAAGCCGATGAATCCGGTACGGGTAAAATTATTATGAACGGTAAAGAGGTTTATAAATTTGCTGTTTCTACAGTTCCGTCGTACGTAGAAGAATGCATAAAAGCATCCGGCATGACTTCTGATGAAATTGATTATTTAATTCCCCATCAAGCTAATCAAAGAATTATAGAATCAATTCAAAACCGACTCAAATATACTGATGACAAGGTAATATCAAATATCAAATATTACGGAAATACATCCGCAGCATCAATTCCGATTGCTCTTGTTGAAGGTGTTGAACAAGGCAAAATCAAACTCGGGTCAACTGCTGTTCTATGCGGATTTGGGGCAGGCATGACCTGGGGCGCTGCCGTAGTCAGACTTCGTGAAGGTATTTGCTAGGTTATAAATCTTCAGGTAAGAAGATAGCGTTTTTACTTAATATTTCTCTAGTATGTTCGTAACAGCAACTTTTGCGTGTCAGTTTTTGGTACTCTCTTACTATATTGAGAACATCGTCAACGGATAATTTAATAATACGTCTTTCGCTTTCAATTATATTTGCCATTTTAAGCTCCTTTCGTAATTAAATGTCGACATAACTTGAAATTAACTTAAAAAGGTCATTTGAAAGGTATAAAAATAGAGTTTAAAATTATAATAGATTTTTGATTATGGCATCCGTAAATTCAGTAGTAGAAAGAGTTCCTCCTAAATCTGCGGTTTTCTTATCTTGTGATAATGTTTTAAATAAGGCATTTTCAATCCTATTGGCATGTTCAAATTCATTAATGTATTTCAGCATTTCTATTGCTGATAATAAAAGTGCCGTCGGATTTGCCCTATTTTGTCCTTTAATATCAGGAGCAGACCCATGAACAGGTTCAAATACAGCGTAATCTTTACCTATATTCGCGCCTTGAGCTACACCAAGCCCCCCGATTAGCCCAGCTGTCAAATCCGAAACAATATCCCCATATAAATTCGGTAAAACTAAAACATCAAAACGGGTCGGCTCCTGCACAAGTTGCATACATAAATTATCTACAAGTATTTCTCTTTGTTTTATTTGCGGATAATTCTTTGCAATGTTGCGATAAGACTCCAAAAACAAGCCATCCGACAGTTTCATTATATTAGCTTTAGTGACAACGCAAACCTCATGCCTGTTATTTTTTACGGCATAATCAAATGCGAATTTACAAATACGTTCAGAAGCATGTCTTGTTATAATTTTTATACTATGAGCGGTGTTTTCATCAATCTGTTCTTCAATTCCGGCATACAAATCTTCGGTGTTCTCTCTTACCACAACAATATCCACATTTTCAAATCTCGTTTTTACCCCCGGAAGATTTTTACATGGACGAAGATTTGCATATAGATCCAAATCTTTTCTCAATTGAACATTTACCGAGCGAAAACCTTTTCCGATTGGGGTGGTAACAGGAGCTTTGAGCGCGACTTTATTCTTTTTTATTGAATCTAAAACTCTTTGAGGCAAAGGGGTTCCTTCATTCTCTATTACATCAGAGCCGGCTGTCTGAATATCCCAATTTATATCAAGTCCGCTTGCTTTGATAATCTTTACAACGCTTTCAGATATTTCAGGACCTATTCCGTCCCCGTTTATTAAAGTTATATTGTGCATAATAAAAACCTCCGCAATATAAATTATACTACAGAGGGAAAAAAAATAGGGGAAATAAGTCTTTTAATTATCCGTGAAATGCTTTATATGATCTTTCTATATTTTTATTTAAAGCTGATTTTACGGATTCATATTCTGTTTGAATAGCATTGTGTTCGGTATCAAGCTGATTTAGTTTTCTTTGAAACTTTTCATCTTTTGCATTAATTTCTGCATTCTTTCTTTGATATTCCGCTTCCGCTTTTGCAACGGCTTTATCATTGCTGCTTTCTGTTATGTCTGAAACGGATGAATAAATTTTGCCGCTCCATTTTATACCTTTCAAATTAAAGACAAAAGGATTTTCAATATCCTCAAGCATCATATCGGCATTGGTATTATTCACCATTTCTATATTTACATAACCTTTTGACAGTGCATTTGTTATCCAAGTACTGCTATTAAATAATTTTGAATCATCACTTGAAATTCTGTTTTTATTTGTTATTCCATTATTAAATTCGCTTATGCCTTCTTTTGCATTTAAGTACGTATAATTATTCAGCCCTGTTTTTGCGGATGAGGAACCGTTCAATTTATACCAGAGATTTGTAAACCATTGCGCTTTTGTAACATCATCATATATAAAAGCACGATTGGCAGAAATACCCAAATTATCAAGCTCATTCTGATACTTACCTGTTTCCTCCTTATATTTTTGATAATTGTCATATAAATCTTTATATGATACTTCTATATTTTTTCCGTTTGCATCTTTGCCTACGACAATTTTTGTTTTTCCGCCTGTATTTTTTATGTCGGCTTGGATTTGGTCAATCAATAAAGATTCTTTTGCTGCTTTATAAGAAATAAATTTGGCAAAATTATCTTCTGTTTGAGCTGTGTTTTTATCAACTGTCCAATCACTTTCCTGATAATTGCGATTTTTTGCATTATCTTCAACCGCTTTATCCCAATATTGAGCCCACTGACCATAATTGGCAGGACTTCGGTGGATGTTATTCCATGAGTTTTCAAGAGTTTTAGATTTAAATGTTTTTGTTATTCCGTGCCTGTCAAGATAGTCCTGCAAGTCCTTTGAAGCCTTGAATATATTTATTTCCTTGCTGTCTAATACTACCTTTCCGGCAGAATTTGTTAATATGTATTGGTTTTTGTTATCCGCATACTCATACAAAGACGATACCGTTAATGGTGTGTTATTTGATTGACCTGTAGAATTAAATGATACAAAAGAGAATTGAGTGTCACTTAAAGCTTTGATATAATCTGCACTTGCCTGTTGAGATTGCGCTGCAAGACGCATTTTGGCATTTGATATCTGCTGAGATTCATACTCATTAGATGTTAGCCTTGTGGTTATAGATAATAATCTTGCCTGTGACGATGATAATCCCATTAAAAAGTGTTTCCTTTTAAAAGTACTCTTAGTCTTTATGTCGGTCTGCATGCAGTTGTACTTTAAGTTTTTGCAGGGAATGTAAAGTTATGTAACAAAATATATATAAATTGAATATAAAAAGGCAATATTTTTTTAAGTGAAGTTTTTATATATATGTAAGAGATAAATAAAAAAAAGAAATCGTTTAATTAAGAGTTTTAAAGAAGAGAGGAACAAAACTATGGCAACTGTGCTGTTATTTTCTGATGCAATTACAAATATGTACAAAGATACATCTGAAGGCTTAAAAGATGTTAAACTTAATGATAATCGTAAAGTAAGAAAGACTTTAACTCAGATGATGAAACAATCTTTCTTCCAAGGAGCAAACAGATTCGGAACGAATTTTATTGCATAAGTTTGTTGGATAATCAAAGGAAAAGGAAACTGATTAAGGAAATAGGATAAGGATAACAAGGAATTAGGAATACTATATAAGCCCTCAATAATGAGGGCTTTTTATTTGTCATTTTAATAAATTCTCAAGACCATACACAAAATCATTTTTAGCAAACACATGCTCAATAGCAAGCATAACTCCGTCCATATAGCATTTTCGATCGGTAGAGTCGTGTCTTATTTTTAAAATTTGTCCGTTTGAACCGAATAAAACCTCCTGAGAAGCCATAAATCCGGGCATGCGAACAGAGTGTATTTGAATATCCGAATATGAATTTCCGCCTCTGGCACCTTTGATAGTCTCTGTTTCCGGACAGTTGCCGGTTTTAAATGTTTCTTTTGCTTCTGACATCATTAGAGCTGTTTTTATTGCGGTACCCGAAGGAGCGTCTTTTTTTTGGTTATGATGCATTTCAATTATTTCCGCATTGTCAAAATATTTTGCAGCTTTTTGAGCAAACATCATCATCAAAACCGCTCCGGTAGAAAAATTCGGGGCAATCAAACAGCCTGTACCGTTTTTTGACGACAAATCCTTGAGTTCATTTATCTGCTCATCAGATAATCCTGTTGTTCCGATTACAATTTTTATCCCATTATTCAAACAATATTTTGCATTTTCATAAATTGATTTAGGTTGAGTAAAATCAACAAGAACGTCTATTTTTGTATTT
Organism: uncultured bacterium; assembly: GCA_902766975.1. GTDB lineage: Bacteria > Cyanobacteriota > Vampirovibrionia > Gastranaerophilales > Gastranaerophilaceae > Zag111. The sequence goes on from CACXFH010000039.1 coordinate 22,875, forward strand.
TTAATTGCCTGTTCTATTGTCTGAAATACGTCATCGCCTAATATATCAATTTTAGCAACAAGTTCTGTACTCGGATTATCTAAAACTGTTTGACAAACTTCTTTGCCCATTTTGCCGTTTGCACCGCACACTGCAACTTTTATCATATTAGTATTCTCCGTCGCTCATGATAGGAGCATCATCTTCATCTTTTAATGCGGACAAATCATCAGAGCAAACACTGTCAAAATCTTCAGGCAGCATATCCGTATCCGGCCATTGAGTATCATTATCATAACGTGCAGAGGCTAAATTTTCGGAGGCAGACAAATCAGAATTAGATAAATCGGCTTCAGAAAGAATACAGCCTGCCATATCCGCACCGGTGAACGTGCAGTACGTCATTTGTGCATAGCTGCAATCTGCCCCTGTTAAAAGCGCATCCGTAAAGTCACATTCAACAATGGAAGCTCTTGTAAAATCAACTGATGTTAAATCTGAATCGGCAAAATTTACCAAAGACAAATCGCTATCTGCAAAAGAACTTGAGTTTAAATCGACTCCGCTAAAATCAATATCTTTTAATACAATATTAGAAAAATCAACTTCACTTAAATCAACATCTTCTCTGTCTTTTTTCCATTCATTAAATTGTTCGGGGGTTCTTTGTATCAAAGATAACAATTCATCTTTTGTATAATCAAGCATTTTAGTCTCCTTAAAATATTTCTTTATTATTCGCACACGGTAGGCTACTATAATAAAACATCAATATATATATAGTCAAGAGTTTTATACAATTTTGTATTTCAAAGCTTTCAAAGCAGCTTGCAAACGGTCATCAACTTCCAATTTTTGCAAAATACTTGCAACATGCGCTTTTGTTGTATTTACGCTTATTACAAGATTTTGCGCAATTTCCATATTGCTGTACCCTTCAGTCATAAGTTTCAGTATTTGTGCTTCTCGGGCGGTCAAATCATAATTTTTATAATTCCCTTCTTTATCATCAATTTTTGTTGTCGATGTAGCCTGAAGAACTATATGTGCAATACTCGGGTCAAACCATGCCGCACCTTCCGAAACCGACTGAACGACCTGAACAAGTCTTTGCAAATTGATTTCTTTTGAACAATATGCATTTGCGCCTGCCTTTAGACTGTTTAATACTTCTTTTTCATCTCCGTGCGAGGTTAAAATTATTATTTTTGTATCATTATTTATTGCATGTATTGCCTGAGTTGCTTCAATTCCGTTCATTTGAGGCAACCCAAGATCCATTATAACCAAATCAATTTTGTTATTCTTAAAAATTTCAACAGCATCTTCTCCGCTTGATGCTTCGTAAATTACCCCTATATAATCCACATCTTCAAATGTTGTTTTTAAGCCGAAACGTGTTAATTCGTGATCCTCTACTATTAATAAGTTTTTCTTCATATATTCAATTCCTTTTTAGATGATTCATAATCCGGATTTAATTTCAAACTGTGTTCAAAATTTTCCTTTGCTTCTGCCATAAGCCCCTTATGCTTTAGTATTAAGCCCAGATAGTAATAATAACGATAATCACTGTCGTCAATAAATTTTACCGTACTAAGATATGAAATGGCATTGTCTATATGTTCTTTTTTTATTGCAACCCTTGCCAAATCTATCCAAGCATCTTTAAAATCCGGATTTATGGAAATTGCTTTTTTCAGATACTCAAGTTCTCTGTCAGGCTCAAGTAATGCCATTTGATAGTATGCCATAAAGGATTTCGCAGAAACTTTCAATATTTTAGAATAAATCTCTTTTGCTTTTTGAATATCATTCTGTGTTAAATAAACTTGTGCAAGAGCAAGTTCCGGAGCAAAGTCAAGACTTTTGCCGGATATCTTTTTATAATATTTTATAGCGGAAGGATAATCTTTATTGCGCGCGGCAATATTCCCTAAAATAAACCTTGCATCTACATTTGACTTGTCAATATCAATAGCTTTTAGAGCATAATTTTGTGCTTTTTCATATTCCTTCATGTCATAGTACACTTTTGCATATAAAGCATAGACATCTTTATTTATACTTTTTTTACCGGATATTGATGTTTGCAGCACACCTATTGCCTTGTTATATTCTTTATTATCATAATAATAATATGCAAGATGATATTTCTTCAGATAATCATTTTTTACGGATTTATACAAAGCATATTCTTTTGATGAGTTTATTTCATCCTCAAATAAAACTGTTTTAAAGTCTGTATTGCCTACATCATTGAGGGTATTAAGCGCATCTTTCGGATTATCGCTTTGCGATAGAATTTCTGCCTTTAAGCGTTTATAATTCAAGTTTTTGGGATTTTTTGATATTGCTTGATTTATATACACTTTTGCCTGAGAAATATTTCCGCTTTTCATTGAACCGTATGCGGCTATATAATTTGCATAATCTGAGTCGGCAAGCATAGATGTCTGCTTTAATAATTCTGCAGTTGCCTCTCTTGATTGGTCATTATACTGCATGTTAGAGTACAATTCCGAAAGATAAATCTGATCTTTTTGAGTTAACACACTTGCAGGGAAATAATATTTTTTAATATCTTCTTCTAACATAGAAGAAAGCGAATCATCCTGAATTTTAGACATTGCCAGTTCCGATAAGTTAAAAAATCCGATTGACGCCATATCTTTTGACAATCGCATATAAACATAATCATTTGGATTTACGCTGTCAATTATAAGCCTGAAATCAGAATAAGCGGAACGAACATTGCTTTTTGTATATTTATTCATAGCAATTGTGTACTGGTTTTTAATTGCATTTTTTGATAATGTCGCCTTTTTTAGACCTGTTGACCTGAACTTTTCATTACGAGTATACAAATCCGAGGTATTTTCAAGAGGATTTACAGGCATAATCCCTTTCATTTCAATAGATAGCGCTGGGGAACCCAAACAAATCAACAATATTACGGAAAATATCTTTTTAGGCATTTGGCACCTCTTGTTCTTCACAATTCAGATAATACTTGTTAAATAAATCAAGAACAGCCTGCTCCACTTGGGTTCGTTCTTCTTTTTGCGAATAATTTTTAATATCGTAAAGATTATGTGATTTAAGCACAGATAAATCTTCTTCTGATATTTTTGTGTTTCCTTCAGACATAAACACACTGATAATTTTATCTGTTGTAATTTTCAAGAATGTATCAACCAAATTCGGATCAAAATGCGCTCCTGCACCGTCTGATATTATACTCAGTACATTTTTTATCGGCATTTTATCACGGTAGTGTCTTTTTGAGGTTATAGCATCAAATACGTCCGCAACTGCAAGAATACGCCCGCCCAAGGTAATTTCTTCCCCTTTCAGGTGCCTGTAATAACCGGTTCCGTCGTATTTTTCATGATGAGAAGAAGCCATCTCCGTTATAACTCTGAAATCAGGTGACATGTATAACTTATTTAATATATTATGTGTAATTCTTACATGTTCCTGAATATGTTTATATTCTTCATCAGTCAGTTTCCCGTCTTTTTGGAGTACGGAATCTCTTATTCCGATTTTACCGATGTCATGCAATGTTGCGGCTTTTTCAAGTAAACTTTTATCTTTTGCATCCAATCCAAGCTCATCAGCAATTAGCGAAGAATATAATTTTACTCTTTTAGAGTGACCTGCCGTTATTTTATCTCTTGCATCGACTGAAGTTGCCAACGTGTCAATAAAACTTTCAAACAATAACTTTTGCTCTCGATACATTTGAAGCTGTTGGTCAAATAACTGAGCATTTTCTAATGCTATACTTGCACTTCCTCCGATTGCAACAAGCAAATCTTCATCATTTTTTGTAAATATTCCATCTATTTTATTTAAAACCTGAAATGCGCCGATTATTTCATGATTATTATTCATTATAGGCATGCAAAGAATGGTTTTGGTTCTGTAACCTGTATTTTTGTCAACTTCCGGATTAAATCTAGAATCTGAATAAGCATCCGTAATATTTAATGTCTCGCCTGTCTGAACGACAAACCCTGCCAATCCTTTATCGGCGGGAAATCTTATTTCTTTGTTTTCTACCCCGAGCGCAACTTTTGACCATAATTCGTTTGAATCTTTATCCCATAAAAATACCGTACATCTATCAGCCTGCATCGCATTTTTTGTTTCTTCCGCAATAACTCTTAGTAATTCATCAATATCTGTCAATGCAGTGATTGAACGGCTGATTTTTACTAATGAAACCAACGGATCGGTTTGAGTAGGCAAAGAATAATCCATACCGTTTTGCAACTGTTTAATTCTGGTATTTATCATATCGGCAAGAGAGTATTCATCGTTTTGTGCGGATATTTTCAATGCATTGTTGTAATGAATCAATGCAACTTCTTTATTACCTTCGGAAAAATTTATATTTCCTTTCATTAATTCGTTTATCAACAAGGCTGAATTATTTTCTGATTTATTAGCCAAAAAAGCCCCTTCTTCCAAAGAGTTACTATCATCAAATCCGTTTATTGAAAAATTGAGAAAATAATTTAAACTCAAACAAATAGACAAAAGAGTCGTATCATTGTTTTGTTTTGCGGTTTCATAAATCGATAAAACAATGTTTTTTGCAGCATCATAATCTTTTGATTTTATTAAATCAAGCGCTTTTTCTATTTGAATATTAGTACCTTTACTACCTGTTATCATCTATAACCTCTTTGTAAATTCTACTACATTTTTTGAATAAATACAAAGTTATTTACAATACTTACGAAATATTAAAATTATTTAATATATTACGGATATGATGTCGAATGTGATAGAATATTATTATGGGATATGTTAAAGAGAAAAAAACAAACGATAGCGGCGGAAGATTTCGTCGTTGCAATAATGTAACCAATTGGCTTGATATACTCTATATTTTTATAATAATAGTACTAATAATTCATTTGTTAATCCTTCAAATAATTGATCCGAACAGATATAGAGAACGCGGGAAAATGCAACGTGCAAGCCATAATTTTGAATTAAGAGGCGATATATATGATCGCAACGGCATAAAACTTGCAACGGACAGAATCTATTACAACATTTATGCCCGTCCGATTGATTATTCAAGCAGAGAAACTCCTGAAAAAGTTGCCGGTGTTATAGCTCCGATATTGGGACTAAATGAACAAGCATTGTTAAAAAAGATTTCGGATAAGAGTATAAAAGTTCATGCGGTAAAAAAGAATGTTGACCGTGACACTGCCGAAAAACTAATGAAAGTAATTTCAAAAAACAATTTTCGCTCAATATCACTTGATAAAAAAGATGTAAGGGAATATCCGCAAGGGGTATTTGCAGCGCATGTACTCGGATTTTACAATTTTGATGCGGGAGTATCGGATGGGGTTGAATACTCGGCAAAAGACAAGCTTGAGCATGTCGTAAAAGCTACAGGCTATCAACAAACAAGAGACGGAAAAATAATTTATAAATTCTCAACTGATCCTGTTGCTCCGACTATGAGTCCGAAAGGATTGGATGTCACTTTGACAATAGATGCCGCAATTCAGCATGTTTGCGAAAAAGAACTTTTTAAAATGGTAAAAGAAAAAGGTGCCCTGCGCGGGGCTGCAATAGTGATGAATCCTAAAAACGGTGAAATTCTTGCTTATGCGGTTTATCCGACTTATGATCCTAATCATTTTCAGAAAGCATCTAATAATACTATTAAAAACTGGCCGTTAACAGATGTATATCCCCCGGGCTCAACTTTCAAGATTATTACGGTAACAAGTGCGATGGAACTTGGTAAAATTAATGAAAATTCTATCATAAAAGATCAGGGGAGAATTAAATTTGGGCATTATACAATTGAAAATTATGACTATAAACAGCGCGGAGCTCCCGGGAATATAAATTTGGTTTATTTATTTGAACATTCCAGTAACATAGGTTCTGTAAACGTCGGATATTTAATGACCCATAAGGAGTTTTATTCGATGCTCAAAAAATTCGGTTTCGGGGATAAATCAGGAATAGATTTACCCGGAGAATCATCAGGGCTATTAGCTTCCCCTAAATATTGGGATAAAGGTATACATATGACAATGTCTTACGGATATGGTACATCAGTATCAATTATGCAAATGGTATCAGCCGTTTCGGCATTGGCTAATAACGGTGTGCGAGTAACGCCACATATAATAAAATATACGCCGGAGGAGGAAGAAGAACGAATTAAGCATATTCCTACTATTTCTCAGCAGACTGCAAAAACAATTACAAAATTGCTTGTACAGAGTGTCAATAACGGAAGGTCAACAATAAAATCCGACAGATATAATATCGCGGCAAAAACAGGGACTTCAAGAAAACCTGCAGCAAACGGCAGAGGTTATTCAGGAACAATGTACACTTCCACAATCGGGTATTTCCCTGCAAACGATCCGCAAGTTTTGGTTTATGTAGTAGTTGACAGTGCATCGAAAGGTGCGATATGGGGGAACACGGTTGCAGGACCGATATTCCACGAAATAACCGAACAAGTCGGAAGAATATTAGATATCAAACCTGACAAAGTTCAAGCACCAACAAAGAAAAAATAAAAAGGAGAATATAATATGAAACTTGATGAATTAATAGAGTATTTAAAATATAAAGATTTGATAAACTTTAAGAATGTAGAAATTTCAGGGATTTCGTATAATTCAAAAACAACAAAGCAAGGTGATATTTTTGTTTGCCTTATAGGCGAGCACACTGACGGGCATGAGTATGCTCAAATGGCGATTGATAACGGAGCAGTTGCATTGCTTGTAGAAAAAAAAGTTGAAGGAGTAAATGTTCCGCAGGTTCAGGTTACTTCGACAAAATATCAAATTGCTGACATTGCGGACAGATTTTACTCTAGTCCTTCAAAAGGCATAAATTTAATAGGTGTTACGGGCACAAACGGCAAAACTACCGTGACACATTTAATTCAGAAAATTCTTGAAGAAAACAACAAAAAATGTGCACTAATCGGAACTTTAGGGTATAAGTTATCATCAACAAGCGAATATCGAAATGCAAAACACACAACCCCTCAAGCGCCTGAATTACAAGCTACACTGAGGATGATTAAGGATATTGAAAAAATTGATAATGTTGTAATGGAAGTCAGCTCACACGCTCTTGAGCAAAACAGGGTTGGCGGATGCAGATTTAACGGAGCCATTTTTACTAATTTAACTCAAGATCACTTGGATTATCACATTACAATGGAAAATTACTTCAAGGCAAAAGCTTTATTATTTCAAAGGTTGGAGGAAGGCAATTTTGCAGTGATAAATATTGATGATGAGTACGGCGAAAGATTTTTAAATGAAGTGCCGGAAGGTGTGTCAAAATTCACGTACGGAGTCAAGAAAAAAGCTGACGTAATGGCAACAGGTATAAGTTTTTCTCCAAACGGTGCCGAATTTACTCTTACGTACAAAGGAAATGAATATAGCGTAAACTTGCACATGAACGGAATGTTCAGCGTATATAATGTACTTGCGGCAATATCAGCCTCAATTGCGATGAATATTGATATCGAAATTGCTCTTAATGCATTACAGAATGTTCACGGGGTAGCAGGCAGATTTGAGGTCGTTAATAAAAAGCCTCTTGTGATTGTGGATTATGCACATACTCCGGACGGATTGGAAAATGTATTGAAAACTGCAAGAGAAATCACTCCGTCAAACGGCAAATTAATATGCGTATTTGGCTGCGGCGGGGACAGAGATGCAACTAAACGCCCTAAGATGGGTGCAATTGCACAACAATTATCAGACCGAATAATTATTACAAGTGATAACCCCAGAAGTGAAAATCCGCAGCAAATTATAACAGATATTATTGCCGGTCTGAAATCGGTCAATCCCGAAATTGTTACGGTTGAACCTGACAGAAAAGAGGCAATTGCTCTTTTAAAAACTGTTGCGTCTAACAATGATGTTGTGATAATTGCAGGTAAAGGACATGAAGATTATCAAATTCTTAAAGACAAAACCATTCATTTTGATGACAGAGAAGAAGCAAGAAAAGTTTTCGCAGGGAGCGTAATTTAAAAATTAGCAAAAAACTTTTTTACACGTTTTATACAAGGTATGAAAATCATGGGCAATTTTATAACAAAACCACTTATAGAACAGCATTTCCACGGTGCATACGGAATTGATTTTAATAAAGCAACAGTAAATGATGTTTTAGACTTGGCACAAAAAATAAAAAAAGAGGGAGTTGGAGGTATTTTCCCTACTCTTGTTACTGATACTGTTGAAAATACTCAAAAACAGATTAAAGTAATAAAAGAAGCATCAAAAAAACAAAAAGAGGGGGCAAAAATTTTAGGAATTCACCTTGAAGGAATATTTTTAAACCCTGAGAAAAAAGGTATTCACAATCCTATGCATTTTTTGCAACCGACAGTCGAAAACTTTAAAAAAATTGCAGATGATTTTATTAAAATTGTCACCCTCGCACCTGAGTTATGCAAAGCTTACATGCAAGGCGAAAATCTTATTTCTTTTTTGAATAAAAAAGGGGTGAAAGTTCAAGCAGGACACTGTATCGGAGCAGATTTAAAAGGATGTGACGGAGTAACCCACATGTTTAATGCGATGAGCGGAATTAGCCACCGAGCGAAATCAACATCTCTATCTGCACTCATTGATGATAACATTTACACAGAAGTCATAGCAGACGGAGTTCATGTCAATGATGATGCATTAAAATTATTGTTTAAAACTAAACCCGCAGATAAAGTTCTGCTAGTGTCTGATTCTTTGCCTTGTACTCACAGTAATGTGAGCAGTTTTATTTTTGCGGATGAAAAAGTTTATTTTGACGGAGAAAAAGCAACATCAGCACAAGGTACCCTTGCAGGCAGCACAAGTTTACTTCCTGATATAATTAAAAAACTTGGTAAAAAAGGCTTGTTTAATCCCCAATATATAAATAACCCATACAAATATCACAAGATAGACCTTGACGGCAAACTTGAATGGGATAAAGATTTTAATATTATTAATATTAAATAATTCTTTACATTTTATGCTAAAATATGTAATTTTTACAAAAAGAAATCCTTTATGTAAATATAGGAGAAAATTATGAAAGCAAAAATGTAAAAATTAATACCGAATTCATAAGCTCTTATTATAATTTAAAAAATGCATGTTCGGATTTTAATACAATAAAATCAAAATACGGAAAAGATAGCGACGAATATAAAAATGCATTTAAAAGGCGCCAAATAGCTGAAGCCCGTTACTCAAATACAAAAGGCTTAACAAGCGATAGCAGTCAAAATGCACTTTGCGAAAATGATGTTCATTCGCTGTTAAAATCATATACAAATAATGTGCATTCATGGTATGCTTAATTAGCTCTATTTCTTGGATTTATCCGCCAATTCCGAATCGACTCTCAAAAATACAGGAAAAATTTCTTCTTTTGTAATAAGTTTTCCTGTTTTTATATTTGATACTGTAATATCATCGTATTTTATTGTGATATCATACGATAATTGTTTTGCCATATCAGCTGCGATATTCGGGCAATACGGATAAATTAAAGAAGATATTACGCACATAATTTCCAATACTGTTGCCAAAACTTGACCGCATTCGCTCATTTTTTCTTCTTTTGCCAAAGTCCATGGAGCATTATCGGTTACATATTTATTTGTCGCATCAACTAAAGCTATAATCTCTTGAGCAGCTTCCTGAATTTCAAAATGATTAAAATGATTTTCTACAATTTTAACTGTTCCAAGTGCGGTTTTTAACAAACTTTCAGCCTCTTTTGAACGATTTTCGATAAATTCGGGTTTTATTTCCCCATCAAAATATTTGACAAGCATTGATAAACTTCTGTTTAATAAATTGCCCATGCTGTTTGCCAAATGAGCGTTCACTTTTTCTTTGAAGTCCTGATCGGAATAATTGCCGTCACGCCCGCAAGGAGCGGATGTAGCCATATAATATCTAAAAGCATCGGGATACTTTAATTCAAAATTTTCTAAAACAGATGTCGGTGAAACAACATTGCCTAATGACTTAGACATTTTTGTTTCATCAATTGTAATCCAGCCGTGAGCAAAAATATGCTTAGGCAGCGGTAAATCCAATGCCAGCAAAATCGCAGGCCAGTAAATTGCATGGAATTTTAATATATCTTTCCCTATTACATGAACATCAACAGGCCACAATTTATTAAACTGCTCAGATGAACCGTCAGGATTATACCCTATAGCCGTAATATAATTTGATAACGCATCTATCCACACATAAATCGATTGTTCAGGGTCATCTAATATATCAATTCCCCATCCGACATTTTCTTTTGAACGGGATACTGAAATATCCTGAATATCTTCAAGCTGATTTAAAACTTCATTTGCTCTGAACGACGGAACGATAAAATCGGGATGTTCCTTGATGTGCTTGATAATCGCATCTTTATAATCGGTTAATTTGAAGAAATAATTTTCTTCTTTTACTATATCCGGTTTCTTTTGATGATCAGGACAAAGACCGTCTTCTGTTAAGTCTTTCGGATTTAAAAAGCACTCACAACCCTGACAATACCACCCTTCATATTCATGCTTATATATTGCACCTTTATCTTTTAATTTTTGAAATATTTTTTGAACGACTTTTTCATGATCTTCATCTGTCGTTCTAATAAATCTGTTATATTTAACATCCAATTTTGACCATGCATCTTTAAATTTTTGAGCATTTATATCGCAAAGTTCTTTTGGGGTGATTCCTTGTGATGCTGCAGTTTTTTGAATTTTTATACCATGTTCATCCGTTCCGGTTAAGAAAAACATATTATCCGTTCTCAAAGAATAATGACGAGCGATGATGTCTGTTAAAATTTTTTCATAAGCATGTCCGATATGCGGCGCGCCGTTTACATAGTCTATTGCGGTAGTTAAATAATATTTATCAAGCATTATAATATCCTCTCTATATAAACATATACTAACACAAACATAAAAATTTAAATTTGAGATATACGATTTTAGTATGATTTAATCATTATTTTTTATTGTAAAGACTCTTTACATTTTAAAAAACTTGTACTATAATAATCTCGATGTTGGTTTACTAATAGTAGTAGAAAAGAAAGAGGAAGTAAAAAATGAAAAAATTATTAGCAGGCTTATTAGTAGCAGGTATGC
>CACXFH010000040.1 GCA_902766975.1 uncultured bacterium
ATATGTTAATATTATTCCAAATCTTATAAAGGTATTGTATAATAGTTATTATAAAAAAGCAATAGAGTTAACAAATGGCATTAAATTCGATTTCAAAAAAAGATTTAGAGGATTTTAAAGGGTATATTCTGGTAGAAAAAAACTTTTCGGAACATACCGCAAAAGCCTACTGCTCAGATATTTTAAGCTATTTGATATGGCTCGGGGATGAAGGCTGTGAGCAGGCTGATTCATCCAAAATCAGAGATTATTTACACTTTATGCAGAAGTTTGATTATAAAAAAACAACAATTGCTCGAAAGATAGCATCCATAAGGACTTTCTACAAATATCTATCACGAGAGAAAAAAATTGAAAATAATCCCGCGCAAAATTTAATTTCCCCCAAACGACCGAAATCTTTGCCAAAATTCCTCTCAATGGAGGAGATAGAAGAAATACTCAATAACATTAATATTTCAACTCCGGCAGGCTACCGCAACAGAGCGATTCTGGAGCTTTTATGGGCAAGCGGAATGCGGGTATCGGAACTCAGCAATCTTAATTTTTCAAATTTGAATTTAGAAAATAATGAAATTACGGTTTTTGGTAAAGGTGCCAAAGAGCGCATTATATTGATTACCGACAGAGCTAAAGATTATCTTGAAAAATATATAGAATATGCACGCCCTTTGGTTGCAAAGGGATATGATTTACCCCCTGTAAATGATGAATCTCCGGTTTTTATAAATAAAACCGGTTACAGACTTCAAACACGAATGATAAGAAACGTAATTAATGAAATTGTCGAAAAAATTGAATTACCCAAAAAAGTTACCCCGCACATGTTCAGGCACAGTTTTGCAACTCACCTGATAGAAAATGGGGCTGATTTAAGGGTAGTTCAGGAACTTTTAGGGCACGCAAGTATTTCAAATACTCAAATATACACTCACATATCAATGCAACACTTGAAAGATGTATATAATCATACACATCCGAGAGCATAGACTTCTTAATATATCTTAATATATTACAATTTTTTTACACATGTAAGATATCCTTCTTCTTTCTGAAGAAGGATATCCTGTGTTTAGCTGTAATTTGTTTATTATTTTATGAAATTTCTTTTTGTGCTTTTAAGAATACTTCAACACCTGCGACATCATTGCCTCGGCTGACAAAATTGCCGTTTTTGTCAAAACTGAAAGTATATTGTTTACCTCCGTCTTCAAAGGTTAAGCTTCCTTGCTTTGAGCCGTCGGGTCTTTGGGTTTTGACCTTTATACCTCTGTCGCGCAGTTGATTATACATTTCTTGGTAATTTAGATTTTCAAACTGTTTAAGATTTTGTTCTGTAAGTTTTGCAGTTTGCACTTGAGATGATACTTGTCTTGAGTGGTGTTGTTTTTCAAGTTCTACAGACTCAAATTCTTTCTTTTTCTCCGCAATTGCACTGTCTAATTGCTTTTTCTGGGCTCCGGTCATTGATTTTTTACGAGCAATTACATCAATTTCGTTCAATGCCGTCTTTGAATCTAAAGATTTTATATAATCAACCACCTTATTCAATTCGGCATTATCCGCAAAGCCTTTTCCATTTTGCAAAATAGAGGTTATTGAACTGTGCTGATTTTTCAAAAATGCTTTTCGTTGTGCGATTTCGGCATCCAGTTTTTCAAGGGATTTCGCCAATCTCGCATCATTGACCACTTGAGATTTCATTTCCGCAAGCTGTTTACCGATTTTTCCCAAATCATCAGCTCCTGCATTACGAATCATATTGGTTAATTTGTTGTCTATTTTTTCTTCAAGCGCTTTGTATTCAGCTGTTACTCCGCCGTGGGTGTATTCTTTTTGTTTTAAACCTCTACGCAGAGAAATCAAATCGTTCGGGGTTTTTGCATCCTTTATTGAGTTACCGATAGTGCGATAATCAGCTTGTGATAATTCGTTATGACGCTCAAAAGTATGTTCTGATTGCTCTTTATGATGTTGTTGAACAGATTCATCATATTTTGCTCTTTCTTCGGGAGTCAGAGTTTCTGCTTTTTCATCTATTTTTCTTTGATTTGAACGTCTTGCACCTCTATTTGACAGTGCATCAAGCTCATTATGGGCACCTGCAAGTTTTTTGCCATCTGAAGATGTTGCTACCAATTCATCAGTTTTAGCATTGATATTGTCTATGCCCTTTTGAGTTTTTACATATACGCTGCTGTTTGGTGCGATTACCGGATCGGCATCCTTAGCTGCCTGATGTTTAAATGTCGCTTTTCTTGCGCCATTTTTATATATAAATTCCGGAGTTGTAGGCTGAGTTTGAGTCTTTTTGCGTTGGAAAGCTGTTTTTAATAGTCTTGGTCCATACTGGAATGCTAAAGACATGCCTGCATAAGTGAGTACATTTTCAGCTGTCGGCATTCTGAATTCTTCATCCGAGAATGTTGCACGAACCGCCATATCAGCTGTATCTATTGCTACACCGTTTGCTGTGTCAAATGCGACTGTTTTAGGTATCATTTCTTTTGATATATCCTTGACGCTTTGTTCAAAGAATTCATTTTTTACAATGCCATTTTTTACAAGTGCGTTTAAATTATTTATTGTAGGTTCATTCGCAGCGTTAATAATTGTTTGGCGGGTTGTCAGAAGTTCAAATGTTTTTTGTTCTGCTTTTGTAAGAGCTTCATTCGCTTGTTGTTTTGCTGTCAATCGTGCCAATTCTTTTTCCGGTTCTTTGATGCCGAGGTTTGCTATACGTTTTTCGGTCTGCGCTAACATCTTTTCACCGGATTTTTTCATAAAGTTCGCTGCAAGTTCTTTGCCAAAACTTTTTTCTATTAATTGATAACCTTTGCCGGCGCCGTAGAATAATGCACCTTCTTTCATTGCTTCCCAGGTTACTTCACCCAGTTCACCCATTCTTATGTTGCCGTTTTCATCTTCGTGCAAGAGGCTCCAATCAACCTCTCTGCCTGTAGAGCCAAGGTGGCCGGTATCCCATGCCAGACTTGTACCTGCGGCAACAAGTGCCGGGGCTAATAAACCGCCGGAGCTGTATGCTGCTGCTATACCAACGCCTGTTACGGTTAATGTTTTTACTCGTCCAACAGCAGAATACTGTGAATCTATATAGTCATTTGCGATTACTTGTGCATTTGCATCCCCAAAAGCATTTTTTCTGGAGGTTTCATTTGCATAGGCATAAAATCTCGCAACTGCTTTAGGGTCTAAATCCTTGCCACCTGAAAATTCTTTATATAATTTTTTGAATTCTTCAGGGTCATCCGTGCTTAATAATTTATTGAGTTGTGCATCCATTTTGTCAAATTTTTCGTGAACGGTGCCTGAGTAGTTCTCGCTCCCGAACCATCTGGATAAACCGTCAATAACTCTGTGATCCCAACTTTGCAAGTCGCCGTTTCTGTATTTTTCGTAGTCTTCTCTTGCTTGTTTGAGTTCGTCTTGCATTCCTTCTAATGCCATTTTTGTGACATCGGCTGCCAATTTCGGGTCACTTGCTATTGCATCGGCAGTCATAAATTTTTCGGAAACTTGCGCACCGATGCTTCCTTCTTCGCCTGTACGAACTGCTATATATTTGCCGTTTCCTGCATTATTATATTGTGCCTGACGTGCTTTATGAAGGTTATATTCTTCATTTGTTATATATAAAATTTTCCCGTTCGCATCTTTTACTTGTACGCTGTTTCTCGTTCCTCTGATTGGTTTGCCGTCCTGCCCGTATTGAACGGTCACTTCAACTTTATCGCCGTCACGGTTGAATGTCAGAGTATGCTGAGAAACTAAATCTTTTGCTGTTAATGTAGAATTGTCGGCAATAAGTGATTCATTACCATATTTATCAACTGCTACTCTGTAGCCGTTTCTCATAACAAATTTGCCGTTTGCATCTTTTAAAAATACCAAATTCTGACTGTAATCTTGGGTTTCGATATTACCATTGCCCGCATTGTCAATTATATCAGCTTGAATTTTATCTTCCGGTTTTGCGGTATTAAATGCTATTTCTCCCCGTACATTTTTGGGAGTACGAATTTTACCGTCTTTTTTATCGACATAATAAACCATCATTTTGCCGGTATTAACATCTTTTGCCGCAACTATTACGGTATTTGGAGCGCCTTTAACATCGCCGATTATTCTTCCGGCGGATTGTTTATATTTAGGAATATAATTTACTCCGTCAATTTCACCTTCAGAGTTATAAGAAAATCTTGTTTCATAATTTTCATACTCTGTATATTTGAAGCCGTTTAGTTCTTTTTCTTTTGCTTTTCCTCTCGGAAGCTGCATTTGTACATTAATTCTGTTATTGCCGTTCAAATATTTGTCAACGGATTTAGGATTAAGCCCCATGTGTCCGAAATTATTTATATATTCTTTCTTTTTCTTTTCAGCTCTTGCTTTTGCCCCGAGCGCGCTGTTAGAAGAAATAATTTCATTGGTTTTTCTGTCTCGAACGGTTTCGGTATAATTAGAGTCTTTATCCCATTTTTTTGTAGTAATTTTATCATCTTCTACTATTGTTTGGGTAATATTGTTATCTTTATCGGTTACCTGCTGAAATGTAAGTTCGTC
This sequence comes from uncultured bacterium, assembly GCA_902766975.1. GTDB lineage: Bacteria > Cyanobacteriota > Vampirovibrionia > Gastranaerophilales > Gastranaerophilaceae > Zag111. The sequence goes on from CACXFH010000040.1 coordinate 4,585, forward strand.
TTTTTCGTTATATTTTTCATAGATGACATCTCCTGATTCATTCATATTTGTTGTGAATTCCCATGAGTTGTCAGGATTAATTGTTTTTCTTGTATATTGTTCTCCGTTTTCAATGACTATTCTTATTGTCCCGTCTTGTTCATGGGTTTCTTTTCTAAAAATGTTTCCTTCTTTTTGGGTTTGTTCAATTGTTCCGTCATCATTGTATTTGGTTTCTTTAAAACCGTCTTTTGTTGTTAATATTTCTGATTTCGGTTCCAATACCGGTGTCCCGTCAGGATTCTTTTTATCCGTGATTTCATACAATACCTTTAGCTCCCCATCTGATGTTTTTGTAGTTGAAACTATGTTCAAGCCGCCGGGGAGAACTTCAAAATTCGTTACAACTTCGTTTTCGCTGCCTTTATTTTGAATGGAAGTTTTTGGTAATAACAAACCTGTTTCAGAATCAATTTCATATCTACCGGTAACTTTTCCTGCTTTGGTTTCTGTTGTTACATTTTGAGCATTAACATTGCCTTTTTCATCATATTCAAATTCTGTAGTCTTTTCTTTGCCCGGAATATTTTTGTTTTCAACAGTTTGTCTGAGTTGTTCTTTTTCTCCGGTGCAATCGTATGTTTTTTCGCTCGCTCCGTCAACTACGATATTTTGTAATTTTTTACCTTTATCATCAAATACTTCTTTGTGACCATCATCAAAAGTTACAACTTCTGTTAATTGGTCATTTACATTTTTAGATTCAACTTTGGTTATGTTTTCGGAGGTAACTCCGTCAAGTCTGTTTAATAATTCAAGCAAAGCTTTTCTTTCTTTGCGGCTGAGTTTTTGCCCGTTAAAGTTTTTAACTTCTTTCTTTTTGAGAACCCCGTCATCCCCTGCTAACTCCACGATAGTCTCTTGCAGTTCATCAAGTTCTTCTCTGTCAAGAACACCATCCTTATTTTTATCAATCAAATCAAATAAAGGTGCCAGTTTTTTGTCATTTTTGACAAGTTCTTCTTTTTCGGCTCCTGCTTTAATTCTTGTCAGGTCTACCTTACCTTTGTTTCCGTTTTTACCTAATGAAACTTGATCTACCATCGTTTTATCTCCAATTGAGTAATATTAATTTATTCGGATGTTCAAATTAAAAACTTTAGTGTTTTTGGCAGAGTTCTTACAATTGTAAATAAATTGTTACAATTGTACCCAAAATAAGTGTAAGCTCGTATCAATGCTATAATAATGTTATGGACGATAAAGAAATTGAAAAAATATATAACCTTATTGAAAAGGGAGAGTATGCCGAAGCGAAAGAGCTTCTTGATGATGTAATAAAAAGAGATGAAAAAGATATTGATGCCCTCAAACTCATTGCTTTATGTGATGTTAATGTTGAAAATTATGATAAAGCAAGACAAATTTTGGAGGATGTTATAAAATATCGTCAGGATGATGCCATTTGTTGGTACTATTTGGGTTGCTGCTATGATAATTTAGGACAACTAATTGAGGCAAAACATGCTTATACAAAAGTTATTGAGCTTCGCCCCGAGTATGTTGATGTTTATAAAAGTATGGCAATTGTACAAATAAAGGCGCAAGAACCGCAAAAAGCAATTGAATACGTTGAACAGGGATTGAAGTACGCAGATAAAGACGATTATGCCTTTTATTATATCGCAGGAACCGCATGCATGGCAGCTCAGGATTTTGAAGGCAGTATAAAATACATTGAAAAAGCAATTGAACTTGACCCGAAAAATGTCCAACTCTATAACAACCTTGGGACAGCTTACCTTACAACAGGGAAATTGGATAAAGCAATAGAAATTTATGAAAAATCAATTGAATTGGAACCATCTGATTCTCTTGCATATTTCAACATTGCTTCAATTCTTCAAATGCAGGATAATCATGAGAAGGCCTGTGAATATTTTGCAAAAGCGCACGAACTTGAACCTGAAGATGACAGCTATATAATAGCATGGGCTATTTCTGAAATTAGAGCAAATAAAATTCATGAAGCAATTGAACATTATAAATATCTTTCTGCCGTTTACCCGCAAAAAACGACATATAAATTCAATTTGGCAAGCTGTCTGCAAATGATTGGGCAATATGAAGCTGCTATTTCAATATTAATTCAGCTTACAATGATGAATCCAAAATCCGTAAATATTTTGAAAAAACTTGCTTCTGTTTACATTATGACAGGACAAATTTCTAATGCAAAAGAAATTTATGAAAAAATAATCAAACATGGTTCATCGGATTTTATGTCCTATTATGAACTTGCAATGCTTTGTATAAAAACAGGGGATACGGACAGGGCTGAAAATATGTTGAAAAAAGTCACTAAAATAGAACCGAATTTTGCAAATGCTCATAAGGATTTGGCTGTAATTTACTTGAACAAAAGACTTTTTGATTATGCAAAGGATGAATTTGAAAGAGCTTATAAATGTGCTCCTGATGATTTTTCAATCATTTTGGAGTATGCAAATTATTTTCATGCAACTTCTGACTTTGAAAAAGCAGACCAAATGTATCAAAAAGCTCTGTTATTAAAGCCTGAGAACCCAACAGCACTCGCATTTTCCGCATTGAATAAAACTCATTTAAAACAAATTGACGATGCTCTTGAGCAAATTAAAAATGCATTGACTAAATCTCCTGCGTCTGCTTTTTTATTCTTTATTGCAGGCAGAATTTATTTCTTATCCGAAGATTTTGACAGGGCAAAAGATTATTTAATCAAATCTTTTGAAATGGAAAAATTGCCGGAAACTCAAAATCTTTTAGCACTATGCTATTTCAATCAAAAAGATTTTAATCAGGCAAAAATAATATTCAATAATATGCTTGAAAAATCTCCGATGAATATTAATACTCTTTTAAATGTGGCAAAATGCTGTATAGAGCTAAAGCAAATTGATGAGGCATTACAATATTTGGATAAGATTGTCGATACGTTCCCGGAATGCGAAGAAGCCCAAGAACTTATCAGAGAGATTTCATAGATTATGATTACAAAATCGGAACTTGATGAACTCGCACAAAAATATGAAAATGAAGATTTTATAAAAGATGACCCTGTTCAGTTTATCCATCGTTTTAAGGATAAAAAGGATATTGAACTTGCCGGTTTTATAGCATCATTGCTTGCTTATGGCAGCAGGAAGCAATTTATAGCAAAACTCGATAATTTTTTTGCTGATATTGCAAAAAATGAGCCATTGAATTTTGTATTGAATTTTCATCCTGAGCTTATAGGGAATTTTAATTACAGATTTGGCAAACCCTATGATTTTATTTCGATTTTCAAAATATTAAAAGAGTTGTATTCAAGCAGTGAAGGGTTAGAAGAACTTTTTAAATACGGGTATGAGCAGAATAAAATGTTTGAAACCGTTACTGATTATTTTTATGCAAGGGCTGATAAAAATGTCGGTCAGGGATTTTACCACATGATACCCAACCCTCATAATGGCGGAGCAATGAAAAGGATGTGCATGTATTTAAGGTGGATGGTTCGCAAATCCTGTGTTGATGCAGGAATTTGGAATTTTATCAAGCCGTCCGAATTATATATACCTTTAGATGTGCATGTCGGCAGAATCTCAAGGCAA
>CACXFH010000041.1 GCA_902766975.1 uncultured bacterium
AGTTAAGCAGAGTGCTACATCCCGTTTATTTCAAAATAAATGAACACATTTACTTTGATTAATGTAGGTTGGGTTTTCTAACCCAACGACGAAATTATTATACCACCAACAAACAAAAACTGCACAATTTTTATTAGGTTAATTGTTATTTCACACATTCTGTCAAAAGAGCTTTAACTTCTTTGCGTTTTATTTTGCTTGTTGCTGTTCTTGGCAGAGTTTGAGTCCTTACAACAATATTTATCGGACGTTTGTACGGTGCAAGCTGATTTGATAATTGTTTAACCTCAGCTTTAATTGCCGCTTCAAGTTTATCCGAATTTTCAAATGTTGATGCATATTCTTCTTTTGGAACAATTACTGCAACAATTTCTTCACATCCGTCTTTTTCGCCGCCGGATTTTGGCATGCCGACCACACAAACTTCCGCGAAATTATCACTTTGTTGCATTACGGTTTCAACTTCCTCAGGAAATACTTTTTTCCCGCCTGACAAAACTATCATATTTTTAATTCTGCCCGTTATATATAAAAGTCCGTTGCGAATTTCTGCAATATCGCCTGTGTGGAACCAACCGTCTGACTCTAACACTTCATCTGTCAAATCCTGTCTGCCGTAATAGCCTTTCATTACAGAAGGACCTTTAACTAATAATTCGCCTGTTTCCGAATCGATTTTTGCCTCATAAGAATCCAAAATAGGCCCTACAGAGCGGGTGTTATCCTGATTAGGAGTATAACACATTGAGACAACAGGGCTTGTTTCGGAAAGCCCGTATCCTTGGAAAATTCTTACTCCAATTCTTTTAAACCATGCTCCGACAACGGGATCTAACGGAGCTCCGCCTGATATATATCCGAAGAAATGACGTCCGTACATTCTGTGAATAGTTCTGAACATCAAACGTCTTATATGGAACGGCATAAATTTTGCCAAATGGTATTTGATATTAAACATTATTTTATACATAGAAGATTTTTTACTGATTTCCGATTCAAAATGCGTTTTCAAAAGCTTTAAAAACGCAGGAACGGTAACCATAAAGCGAATTTTTTTCTCCTGCATTATGTCTAAAATATCTTTCGGCTTCAAACTGCTTGTATAGTAAACGGAATAGCCGTGATTAAGCATTGTAAAAAATCCAACCGTCATTTCAAATAAATGATTCATCGGCAGAATAGATAACAATCTCATATAGCCGTCTTTGGGCATCATACTTTTTAAAATTTTTCTCATCCCGTACATTTGAGCCAACATGTTTTTATATGTTGTTTGAACCCCTTTAGGTGCTCCTGTTGTGCCTGAGGTATAAATAATAAATGCCGAATCATGCAACGGACGGCGACGCCATTTCGCGCTGTAATTAGCAGGAATAGAGTACAAACTCGGAGTCTGTTCACACTCATGCTCTGATGGTTCCATCAAAATAATATGTTTGATAGATGGAATCTTGCTTTGTAATTCTTTTGCTTTATTGTAATTTTTGCTTGATGACATCAACACCATCGGTTCGCAGCTTGAAAGTATTGATGTCAACTCATAAATTGTCAGTTTATTATCAAGAGGAACAATAGTCAACCCTGCCAAAACTGAACCAAAAACGCAAACGCCGTATTCGGGTAATGATTCCGATAAAATTGCAAGCTTTTCGCCTTTTGGGATTTGCAAATCGTTAATAAGATAAGCTCCGAGTCTTTCCGCTAAAAGACTAAGCCCTTTATAAGTAAATTCATTCCACCCCCACAAAGTTTTCATACCCAATGCAACTTTTTTTTGGTTCAATGCAGTCGTTTTTTCTAACAGTGAAAATATACTTTCATACTTCTGTGTCATATACTATCCCTCATTATCTCTCATTTTCTAAAAATATTTTACATAAAAAATCTCATCTTGCAATATTTACAGTTTTAAAATCGTTTATATCGTAACAATTCAATAAAAATGCAGAAGTTTCATGTGCAAATAGTGTAAATAATTCAAATAGTCCCCCTGAATTCATTTCATGGTCTATCAATTTGTTTCACGGCAAAAATTCTAAGATTCTGAAACAAGTTCAAGAATGACAGAATTTTTACAATAATATGTAAATATGTAAGTTGGGGTTTCCACCTCAGCAGGTTACGTTATTCTTGAGGCGATAGCCGAAGAATCGCCAAACCAAACGAATTTTACATGTGGACTATAAGGCGGTCCTTCGCTTTTGCTCAGGACGACAAAACGTAGGTCGACATTACGATGTTGACTATAATAAGGAGAAATCATGAAAAAATATAAAAATCTTGAAGAACGCAGCAGAATAATATCGGAGAAATTGCTTGAAAGCATTTATCTGCTGGAAATTTTAGAACAAGCATGCGAAAGTCAAGCAAAAAAAGGTACATTGGTTAATATTGCAATTAAAAATTTAAATATTGCATTCAAAGAAGTTGAAAAATGCAGAAAAATGATTTCGCATTCTGTATAGAATTATTTTATTCGCTCAATAATTTTTTTAATATTTTCTTTTTCTTCGTCGGGGATATCCATATTCATATAATCTTCAAAATATTCAACAGCATCTTCATTATCCCCTCTTGCCATATACAAAATTGCTGCTTTTTTATAAGCTATGGCAAGTTTATTATTTCTTGCAATTGCTTTTAAAAAGTTAGACAGGGCTTTATCTATTTCGTCATTTGCCTGATATGCTTCCCCTAAATAAAAATAAATCCATTCGTTTTCATCTTTATATTCTAGAATATTTTCAAAATTTTCTATAGCGCTGTCATAATTCCCTAATTCAAAATAAACTCTGCCCAAATCATAGTATGCATCATAATTATCCGGCTGTTTGTCCAAAATATATTCAAGCTCGTCGATAGCTAAATCCCTTTTTGCATCTTCCATATAAAATCTTGCAAGATAATGTCTGAACACCAAATCGTCAGGCAAATTCTCAATTGCATAAGATAAAATATTTATACCTTCCGAAAATCTTTGTTGACGGTAATAAATATCAACAAGATTTATGTAAGTTTGAGGAATTCGCGAATTAAGTTCAATACTTCTCAAATAATTTTTTTCTGCTTTTTCATCATTACCCAGATTTGCATAGCACAAGCCCAAATTATTATATACTTCTGCATTAGTTGTATCTTGCTCAAGAACAGAGGTGAATAAATCAATCGCCCCGTTCCAGTCTTTATTTTTAAAACATTCTATTGCTTTATCTATTGTTTCCATTTCTACTACCCTCACCCGAATTGATAAAACTCGTACCTCGTTTTGAAATTCTGCCCCTCTCCCATAGTAGAGGGCAGAATATTATAACCCTAAAGTTACATTTTCGTCGGTATTGGAACCGATATTTTTGATAACTGTTCTGGTATTTCCCTTAGCATCAAATGTTTTGGGTTTCATAGTCATTTTTATTCTATCGGCATAAATTGTTCTTACTCCTTGAGTAATGCTTGAACGACCGATAAAGTTGGCTTCATTCGGTTTACCGTTTGGTCCGGGATATAGAGAAACTTTTGGACCTGCAGCATAATAATCATCATACCAAATTCTTACATTATTACTTGCATTAAATACTCCACGCTTTTGGTTGTATTCCTGCATACCGGACTTTAAAACCATTTTTGTTCCGTCGTCAGTGTATACTGTTGATGTTGTACGCCCTGTTGCGGTTACATTTTCTGTTGTCGCATCGTATACAAGCTTATCTGCAACTGTTTCGTTATTATCCTGCTTAACTCTTGCATTGCCGATTAAAACCAGTTTTTTCAAATCGCCGTTTTTATCGGTCGTTATTTCTGCCTCATTTGAATATGATTCAATATCTTTATACAACATCGTAACAGTCCCTGTTGCACGCATTACACCGGTTTTTGTATTATATTCCTGAACATCGGCATTTATCACAACAACCGGAGTTTTCCCGTCAAATACTACAGATTGGGTATCTCCTTCTGCCCTTATAATTTTTGTAATCAAAGATACTTTCAAAATATTTGCTTTTACTTCTCTTTTTTTATTTTTCTTAATTTCAAATGCATAAGGTTTGTCATAAAATGTTGCGGTATCAAGTTTTGCGCCATCAAGAACATTCACATCAGCCTTATCACCGACTACCTTTAAATCATCTATGGTTACTTTTACATCTCCGTTAAATTTTATTTTCTGATCGGTTTCCGCATAATTTTGACTCTTTGATTCAATAACCAAATCTGATGCTTTTACTGAAATTCCTGCCGCAAGCAATATTGCGAATAACAATACTAAAATCTTTTTCATATTATTTTTTATCCTCATAAACTTTTGATACCGTGTGCCCGATTATCTTGAAATTGGTATAATCAGGACTTATTACAATTTTATCGGCAGTCGAAATAAGTGAATTATCTTTTCTGACCTTAATATGTCCTTCTGCAACAATCGGTTTATCAGAACTTTCATAAACCAATTTATCTGCATTCAATGTTATCCCTCCATCCAAGACTATAAAAGTTTCTTCATAAAGAGTTATAATTTTTGTTTCGGAATCATAAGTTCCTTTTGATGACTTCAAGCTCATTGAAACCTTATTATCCTTGTAAAAATTTGCCAAAACACCATCTAATTGTGCTATTCCGCTGTTACCATGCCAATGCCCTGTATCACCGTATATTTCCCAATATTTTTCATCATTTTTGGTTTCTGTAAGAATTACCCCTTTGACAACGGCTTCTTGCTGTTTTGCATGACCGGACACCATTTTTCTATTGAAATCATGCGTAATAACTTTTGCGTTAATAAAAGCCCATAAAAGAACTCCTGTTACAGCAAAAGCAATCATAAGATACACTCTTTTTTTCTTTGACAAACTTTTTAAGTCCATACCCGAAATATTATCACAAAATAAAATTTTAGTCGAGAAGTTTTTAAGGCATTGAGGTTGCTAACCGCAATAGTCGGTTTTAAGCAATAAGGATATATAAATCAGTGCATTATAAACCTAATGCACTGATATTCATTTGTCTGTAAACACAAAGCTAATTCTTTTTTACTACTTAATTCTAAAGGTAACATTCGCAACAGAAGTTACTTTCTTCTTGATTGAAGAAGAATCACTTATACCCATATCGGAAACGTCGTTTGAATCTTCCGGAGTAATCTGGAATACACCCATTTGAAGTGATTGAATTTTTCCTACTTTATTATGAGTAGCTTTTAGCATGGCTTGAGCCCGTTGTTTTGCATCTTCTGAGGCCTTTTGCAACATTTCAACCTTCAAATCGGAAAGTTTTGAATAAAAATATGACGGTTCATAACCTGAGATTTCCACCCCTTGTTCGGTCAATGTATTAATATCGGTTGAAAGTTTTTTGATTTTTTCAACATCTTCAGATTTTACGGTATATTTTTGGTTTGCGTTAAAACCTATGATTTCCTCGGTAGAATTGCCGTTATAATTTGTCTTGTACAAATTGTAACCGTTAACGTATTTTTCTTCAATTTGGTTATCTTTAAAACCTTGAGATTTAAGATATTTCATAATAATCGGCTTTTGCTTTTTCAAAGTAGCATAAGCTGCCGCTCTTGATTTATCTCTTGCAATTACATCAAAATCATAAGTCCCTTTATCTGATGTGACGGTTTGAGAATATGAACCAGTAACACTTATCACATCTTTGGACATGGTTTTTGTAACCATCATGGTCGATATAACACCGGCAATTCCGAGAATTACCGCTAATAATAACAATTGAAATTTTTCGATTTTTTCCAACATGATGAACTCCTTTTTTATTTCTATCCCCTTCAACCGCTGCATTGTTCTGATGGAGAGTAGCATAATCCTTCAATATAATTATAGAATTTAAAAATAAAAATGCAATACCATATAACAAAAATTTTATGATATTATAAAACTATGTTCGAATTTTTTAAAGAAAAAATAGAAGATTTAAAACAAACCGTATCAAATACAGCAAAATCTCTTGTAGACAATGTGCTTGCAAATGTAGATTCAAATGATGGCGAATACTCCGAATTTGCACTTGATGATATTGAAGATACGTTGATAAGTGCAGATTTGGGGGTTGATTATGCTGCAGAGCTTGTTGACAATTTACGTTCAAAAAGAGATGCAAAACCCTCAGAACTAAAAAATTATCTCAAAGAAGAATTTAAAAAGACTTTGAATGAAACCGGTTCGACCGAGTTAAATTATAAAGATAACGAATTAAATATTTATTTTATCACCGGAGTAAACGGAGCGGGCAAAACAACATTGATAGCAAAACTAGCGTATAAATTTAAACAAGAAGGGAAAAAAGTTCTTGTTGCAGCAGGGGACACATTCAGAGCGGCAGCAGAAGAACAATTAAATATCTGGTCTACACGTGCGGGAGCAGATATTGTAAGACGGGATAAAGCAGATCCCGCATCAGTTGTATATGAAGCCATACAAAAAGCACGCAATGAACATTATGATGTAATTTTGGTTGACACTGCGGGGCGCTTGCAAAACAAATTTAATCTGATGGAAGAATTAAAAAAAATAAAAACGGTTATTGATAAACAAGCTCCCGAATCATTGCGTGAAAGCATCTTAGTGCTTGATGCGAATACGGGACAAAACGGGCTTCAGCAGGCAAAAGTTTTTGGGGAATGCGTAAATTTGACTTGTGCTGCGCTGACAAAACTTGACGGTAGTGCAAAAGGAGCCATAATTTTGGCAATCGCAAAAGAAATGAAGCTTCCTGTTAAACTTGTCGGCGTTGGGGAAAAAATGGAAGATCTCAAATCCTTTAATCCTGATGACTTTATAGAAGCACTCTTTGAATAATCCAACTTGTCTCCTCGCCCTCCGAGGAGAGGGTTAAGGAGAGGGGCTAA
>CACXFH010000042.1 GCA_902766975.1 uncultured bacterium
AACCCTAACGGGATTGACCCCTCACCCGAAAATCAACTTTTCGCCACGGCTCAAAGTGATTTTCTCCCCTCTCCCGTTGGTAGAGGGATTTGGAGTGGTATTCCGACATGGTATGTGAATACTGTCATTGCAATGACAGTATTATTTCCTCCCCTTGGTAGGGGAGGCTGGGAGGGGTTTTGGATATTTGCCTCGGTTACTCAAGTATTTACGTCATTCTGAGGGAATGCGATGACCGAAGAATCACCCGATGTAACAAATCTTGGGTGCTCTATCGGTCAATCCTTCACATTAGTTCTGAATAACAAAATGTTGGGGTAGAAACCCCAACTTACAAAATTAAACATAGCTGGGATAAGCCCAACTTACATATTTACGTCATTCTGATGGAATGGAATGACCGAATATACCGGCGCTATAATGAAATATTTTTAATCCCTAGTATCCGAATTGTTCGTGTTCGTTCAAATAATCACGCACGAAATTAAGAGAAGATTGAACTATACGTGTGACTCTTGACGGGGAAAGACCAATTTGGGTTGCAATATCTTTTACCTGCATATTTCGATAAAATCTATACTCTACAACTGTTCTTTCTTTCGGCGGAAGTTTTGATATTGCGGCTCTTATCATTTTACCCATTTCTGAAAGTTCAGCATTTTCATCCGGAGTGGCATGTGTATCTTTTAAAAAGTCAAAAGGAGAATCATTATCGGAAGCATCTGCAGCAAGTCCGTCAATCGACAAAACAGTTTCGTAAATTGCTTCACGGACTTTTGCCTGTTTCATGTCTATGCCTTCTACTGCTTCTTCTTCGTCATATTCGTCTTCTGCTTTATGTTTTATAGAGTACCATTTATAACGTATTCGAAGTTCGTTTCTTATTGCCCAACGAACTGCAGTTGCAATATATGCGGAATTATATCTGGCAAGCTGCTCAGGTGTTTTATTTTTGACCATAACCTGAATGGCAATTATCCCAATAGACAGCAATTCCTCGTATTCAACCATGTGCGAAGGGATACGTTTATGCTCAACCCTCGCAACTTTTTGTACGATATCTATGTATTCTTGTAAATTTTTTGAGTCCACACTTGCCATAATTCTACTTATCAATAATACTATAAATTTTTAAAATTACTGTCGTTTATTTGGAGTATCTTTATATAAAGAACAAATTTTTAATTACTTATAGCCTTTATGTTTCATCCTGTATACGAACATCAGAATTTCCGCAACAGCCTTATATAATTCGGGCGGAATAGGTTGATTAATATCGCACATTCGAAATAGTGCCCTTGCTACCGCAGGATTTTCAATAACAGGAACACTATGCTCTTTTGCGATATTTATAATCTTTTTTGCTATCAACTCTGTTCCTTTAGCAATCAGCATCGGAGAATCCATTTCTTCCGCAACATATTTTAATGCGCAAGCAACGTGAGTGGGATTTGTAACAACAAAATCTGCCGTCGGAACAGCATCCATTGCACCCTGCTGAAGCATTTGCATACGTCTTTGTCTTAGTGCGGCTTTTACATTCGGATCTCCTTCCGAGTTTTTGTATTCGTCTTTAATTTCTTTAAATGACATTTTTTGATCTTTTAAAAATTTCCATTTTGTCACCCCGTAATCAGCAGCAGAAATAATCAAAAAGGCGATGCAGGCTTTGAAAATAAATTCTGTCATTAACTTCCCAAATTCTATCATTACCGCAAAATTATTATCGACTGCCGCAAGCATTAATATCGTTTCAATATGCCCTTTGTAAACCATCCAACCGATATAACCCAATACCGCAACTTTTACAATATTTTTAAATAATTCAAATAATGTTTTAATTGACATAATATTTTTAAAATATTTTGTCGGATTTAATTTATCAAGCTTTGGAACTAACGGCGCAACGGCAACAAGCGGACCTACTTGTATAAAATCGGCTAAAACTGCAACCAGCCAAGCAATCGCAAGTATCGGACCTATAATTAAAACCGCGCCCTTTATAGCTATAATCAAAATATAGGTGTAACCGATTTTATCTATGCGTGCATTAGGGATTTGCTCATATAACAGTGTAAATACTTGGACAATTTCACGCCAGATGAATGGGGCTAAGCCAAATATTACAGAGAACAAAACAAGCAATGAAACCGCGGTTGAAAAATCTTTTGACTTTACAACCTGACCTTCTTTTCTTGCCTGCTCAAGTTTTCTGGGAGTCGCATCAAACTGCTTGTCCTCATCACCCATAATTACACCTTTCTGATAGCGATATTATAACATAAATTATAATTACTTTTTGTTAAAATACTAATTAAATTTTGATTTTTTTCACAAAAATATTAAAATAAGAATATGAAAAAATTTATTCTGATAATATTTTTAATTACATGCTTTGCACTGCCTTCACACAGTGCATTTTGGAATAAAAATAAGAATCAGACAACTGCAGCTCAATCTCAAACTCAACAGACTAATTCATTCCAATCTCAGAATACAAATACAAGTCAGTCCGATTCAGGAGAAACAACATATCCGCAAGATGTCAACAGCTCTGATATAGATGAAGATGAACTTGATTTTACTGATATTCAGGATGCTTACAGGAAAATGCCTATTCCTCAGTTCAGATATATGCACGATATTGACCCAGGAGAATATCAAGACACAATATATACAACTTGGTCTCCGTATCCGCTTTTTAGGCTAACAGCACCATTATTTTTTAAAAGCGTTGCAATTCAACCGGGGTATTATCTCTTAACACCAAGAGAACACGAAGGCAAATGGTATATTCTGTTTAAAGAAGCGGGAAGAATTAAATATATTGTACCTTGCTATAAACGTGACAGGGTTCCTATGGGCTTTTATGAAAATAATTTACCGAAAGTCAAACTGACTACTCCGCAAAAAATAAGAGAAGCAACTCTCAAATTTATCGGCAAACATAAAAAATCAGCAAAAAGAAAACCTATCCCTGATACCTTCCTTGAAGCCGATGATTTGGATAATAATTTCATTTCACTTATTGTATACTGGGGTAATTATCGTTACTATTTTGTTTTACGTTCTATTCAGCTATAATTATTAATAAAAGGGGAAATAAAATGAAAAAAATAATCGCAATAGTTATCATGTTTTTAACTTTGTTATGCTCAATGCCTGAAGTAAATGCTAAAGGAAGTTTTTTAAATCCTAACGTAGATATAACAGAGGTTCGTGCCAGTCACATACTTGTTAAGAAGCGCAAAGATGCCGTAGCAATAAAAAAAGATATTGAAAGCGGTAAAATTACCTTCGAAGAAGCGGCAATGCAATACTCTTTATGTCCTTCAGGACAATATGGCGGTGATTTGGGATACTTTACAAGAGGTAAAATGGAGCAGGTATTTTCCGATACCGCTTTTGACCTGAAAATCGGTAAAATATCAGACCCTGTAGGAACAAAATTCGGTTGGCACCTGATTAAAGTTTTTGATAAAAGGTAAAATATAGTTGAACGGCTAAATGATTTAATGGTTGAAGGGTTGTTTAATTGTTCCTCCCCGATGGGAGAGGTTAGGAGAGGATTGGCTTTAGTTGGATAGTTGAAGAGTTTGTATCGGGTTTGAAAACTTGTCAAATGCAGCTGCAGCAAATCAATCAATTACCCTCTCCCGTCACTTCGTGACCCCCTCCCCCAAGGGAGGGAAAAATTGTAAGTTGGGGTTTCTACCCCAACACAGTTTATTTACCCTCTCCCGTTTGTGACACAGGGCGCTATGCTCACAAGTTACTCTGCTCTTGTTACCGCCTCGCATTAAACGCCAACGACTACACTTCCAACGCCGTCACCGTCGTGCCGCCGTTCCAGTGTCGGTCTCTCACTTCGTTCGTGGCTCTGCTCTTGTTACCGCCTCGCACTAAACGCCAACGACT
>CACXFH010000043.1 GCA_902766975.1 uncultured bacterium
AAACCGAACTTTAAGCACACACTTCACACTTCACTATTACGAGGAATGGAGAACAAAGTTTTACATTCCAAAGGGTCTGATTATCAGGCTCTTTTTTTTGTGCATATTCGCTATTTATCATTGTCTGCTTTTGGCGCTTCAGTTAAATTACACCAAACATTTCGCAGAGAAACTATTGGTTTTCTTGCGATACATATTAATGATTATTAATATATAAGCTATTTGAATTTTTAACCGTAATTATTTTTTCCAAAATATCGCAGGCGTCGGATACAAATTTTGTGCAGTGATTTTTTCTTTCACTTCCGCTGAAACCTGCAGACAAAATTCTGCAGCAGGTCACTTTATTGCGTTTTTTAAATTCTTCTACAAATTCGGCGGCTTTTTCTCTTGCCGAAATTTTATTACCGAATTTGTTTCCCCTGCCGAATAAATATCCCAGAACTATTTGAGCACCTGTTACACTCCCGCAGCAGCATCCTGATGACATTCCGCCGGAAAATGTTGTTGCGCACGGCAGCAAGCTCACATCACAAATCCCTTCATCAATACATGCTTGAACTATACATTCAGAGCATGAATAACCGCTCATAAAATATTGTATTGCCTTGTCTTTTATCATAAATCTTACCCTATCCTTATTATATTGGAAATAAATAAATTAATTTTCTCATTATTTTATATAAAAATAATTTGCCGTCAGTAATTTTGTCGGTTCGTCTTTTGAATATGCTCGCATTTCATAGGCTCCCGCTTCATTAAACACAAAATAGTCAGTATAATAATAAACTTGCTCATCTCTGACTTTTACCTGTTTCCCCCATACCGTTTCATAACCGAGGCGTTCATGCTTGCCCATTTTCATGACTTGCAAGAGAAGCCTTTTTGTTTTTACTGTTTTTGGTGTTGTCACAAGATAATATATTTTTTCCCCGGGTTTAAATACATTTGTTGTCGCACTCATGGTTTCTTCACTAAACGGGTATTTATTAAACAAAATATATGCTTGTTTGTTGCACGCACTTGTAAATATCATTACCAGAGTAAATGCAATTAATAGTAATAACATGTTTAACGATTTTATTATTATCTTCATTACCCACCTGCTTCGAGTACTTTCACCTAAAAATGTAAAAGTATGGTCAATAGTTCGATTGTACCTACTATATTCCTTCAATTATTGTAATTTTTTAATCATTTCTTCAACTGTATTCTTTAAATCTTTATCATTATTATGTTTGATAAATGTTTTATAATTCTTCACCGCATCAGCCTTTTTCCCTTGATGTTCAAAAGCCATTCCCAAAGCATAATATGCGTATCCCGAATTATAATCAGGATTTATCTCAATAACTTTTTCAAAACTTTTCTGAGATTCAATCAAATTATTTTCATTTGCGTATGCCAATCCCAGATTAAACCAACCGTCAGCATATTCCGGATTTACTATAATTGATTTCTGATAAAAATTGATAGCTTTTGTATTATCTTCTTTCATTTTATAAATATTGCCGATTTTAAGCAATGTAACAGCATCATTCGGGACTAATTGTAGCGCATCCTGATAATTTTTTACCGCCGCATCATAGTTGTTTTCTTTATAATTTTTATCTCCCTGAGCTATAAATTCTTCACTTTTTTTGACTGCAACATCAGAGATTTCCTGTTTAGGAGCTGTTGTCTGCGCAGGTTTTGTTTTTTCAGGTTCTTTTATTGTTTCCGGTGTATTTACCGTAAGATTAATAGAAGGCAGATCAGATGAATTATCCGCCGATGTAACTTGTGTGCTTGTACTGTATAATGCGGAAATAAAATCACTGTACTCTGCAGAATATGCAGTTTTTTCAGGGTCTATAGCGATAGCTTTTTCATAATTCTCGGCGGCTTTTGTATTGTCTCCTTCTTTTCTGTAAGCTTTTGCCAAACCGTAATATACGTAACCTTCAGTATAACCGCCTTTTATTGCTTCTTTAAAATATATAATTGCAGATTTTGCATCATCCGCTTTGACTAATTCATGCCCACGTGATACCAGCGCATCATTAAGATTATTTTTAATGATTTTTTCATTTTTTTCTGATAAAAGCTCTTTATATAATGCTATTGCATCTTCATATTGATTCAGCGCATGCAATGCCAAAGCTTTATTGAACCTTATATTAAAATCTTTCGGATTTGTTGCTAAAACTTCATCATAATATTTTAAAGCTGTTTTGTAATCTTTTTTGTTGTGATAACAATGTGCAATATCTTTTTTCAGGTTTATATTTTCTCCGTCTTTAGATATGGCAATCAAGTAATTCTCAATTGCTTTATCATAATTTTGAAGTTTTTTATAAACATTTGCAATATTTATGTATCCGTTTACATCATTAGGATAAGCTTTGATATACATATTATACTGCTCAACCGCTTCGGTATTTTTTTCCATATCCGCCAAAAGATTTGCATAATCAAGTCTGACGGTATTCAGGTTTGGGACATTTTTAAGAACAATTTGATATTGTTCATAAGACATTTCATTTTTGCCTAAATCCTGATAAGCCTGAGCTAAACCCAAATGCGCCGAATAATTTTCCGAATCGATTTCGATTGCTTTTTCTAAAAATTTTGCGGCCTTTTCGGAGTCATTATTGTTTAATAATGAAATTCCATACTCATAGTAATGTTTGAAACTGTCAGGATTTTTGTCATATATTATTTTGTACTGCACTTCCGAATTTGAATAATCTTTGATTGCAAGATAAGATGCGGCAAGGTTTTCTCTTGCTTCTAAATGACCTGAATATGTTTCAAGGAATGAATTGTAATCTTTTATGGCATCTTTATAGTTTTTGAGCTGATAATTTACATTTCCTAGATTAAAATAGTTGTACTTATATTCCGGAAATAAATCAAGAGCTTTATTATATGCTTCTTTTGCTTCTTTGTATTTAGCCTGATTTTCGTAAATACTGCCTATGCTGATATAAATAAACGCATCATCAGGATTAATTTTTATAACTTTATTATAATTTTCGAGGGCTTTATCATATTCATCAATTTCAGAATAAATTCCCGCCAATTTTGTATAAAGCATAGCATCTCCTCCAGACACGGTTATTGCCTGTTCAAGTTTTGCAATTGCTCCTTTCAAATCCTGTTGATGCTCGGCAGAGCATGCCTGTTGATATAATGCACTTGCTTCAGGAGACATATATGAATATACCGGAAGGATATTAATACATAAACCTGATACTAAAAAAGCCGTTAATATTTTTTTTCTTATATCCATTTTTTTACACTCTATAACTGCGTATAACTGTTTGAAAATACTTCTTTATTAAGTAAAATTTTTAAGGTTTTTATGATGTTTATTTGTTCTATATCATTTTTATCATAAACAATATCTTCAACATCACCAAAACATTGTATCATATTTGCGATATTTATGTACAATTTGTCAATTTCACTTTGCGGATTGTAACATTCAAGCATGCGAATTATCCTGATAAGTGCATCATCTTTTGCATCAATTATTGCTCCGTCAAGACCTGCCCCAAATAACATAGCCGCATATACATGATTTATGAGTTTGCGCAATTCCTGTGGCATTCCGTTTGAAATATTTGACAAACCGACTATTGTATTAACTTTTGGTTCAAAACTTTCTTTAATAATTTGAAGTGTACTGATTACCTCTGCTGCTTGTGATTGCTCAACATTTACCGGTAATATTAAGGGATCAAAAAATATTTTATTCGATTCAATCCCTTTTTCCATACACTTTTCATATATTTTAAAAATCAGCTCCATACGTTCATCCGCTGTTTTTGGAATTCCCGTTTCTTTCGACATTGACAATGCAACAAGATTACAATTATATTCCAAAGCTAAATCCGTAAGCTTATTCAGCTTTTCCTCGTCAGCATTTGTGCTGTTAATAAAACAATTTTCGGGCTTTTTTGCAAGGCTTAATCCGTTTTTTATAGCTTCAATATTTGATGAATCAAATGAAATATTCATTTCTCCCATTAATGGAATTAACCATTGAAAAATATTGTCAAGTTTTCCTTTTGAAGGTCCGACATTCAAATCAGCAGCATGACAATTTTGCATAATTTTTACTAATTTTTTTACAAAATTTTCATCTCTGTTTTCTAATGATTGCCTGACAGATTTTGAGATTATATGTATATTTTCACCTATCAATATCATAAAAAAATTATATCATAAAAAGTCTAAAATTATGCTAAAATTTTTAAGTAAAATGTGTAAGTTTATAAAAACAAAATATGTTTACAAAAATTTACAATTGGAAAGCTCTAATAATAGCAAAAAAAATCAATCTTATGTTTTATAGGTTTAAAAGGTATAAAATATATGTTATAATTAATAGCATATAGGGAGGTCTGTAAAGACCTAAAATGTGTAAAGGAGTGTTTTATGGCAACAGTTACAACGGAAAAGGAAGTAAAAAAGATTAAATCACCGTTTGCTGATGAGTTTGAAGACTACTTAAAACATCAGTGCGCAAAAACAACTTTCAATGGTACGGAACTTGAATCGTTCTCTTGGTACAAAAAAGTTTTAGGTCTTATGTAAGAATTTTCAAGCGGGTTTTAAACCCGCTTTTTTAAGACATTTAAAATATATAAAATGAGTCAAATCTCTTTTATATAAATTAAAACGAGAATTTTGTTATTCTGAATTTGTTTCAGAATTCGAAAATTCTCGTTTTTATATTTCTTTTCCCGAAAAAGGGATATTCTCGATTACAGCATCAAACCGCCTGCGACTTCGATAGCCTGACCGGTTACATAGTCTGTGTCAAGTGCTAAGAATTTAACAACTTTTGCAATATCTTCAGGAGTCCCGAATCTTTTCATAGGAATCGCCGCTGCGTATTCCTCAATATTGCCTAAGTTAGCAGTCATAGCAGTTTGGATAAATCCGGGGCATACGGCGTTTACTCTGATATTTCTTGAGCCGAATTCTTTTGCAAGAGTTTTTGTTAACCCGATTAAACCTGCTTTTGAAGCTGAATAGTTGGCTTGACCTGCGTTACCGTGTACACCGACAATTGATGACATGTTAATTATAGAGCCTTGTCTTGCTTTCATCATGTATTTAATTACGGCATGAGTTACATAATAAGCTGAACCAAGATTGATTTTGATAACTCTTTCCCACTGTTCGGCATCCATACGTAAGAACAAACCGTCTTTTGTAATACCGGCGTTGTTCAAAAGAATATCAATATGTCCGTGTTCTTCAATCATTTTATCAACTGCAGCTTTAACCTGTTCATCATTTGATACATCGAATTGGTAAAACCAAGCATCCACACCGATAGCTTTAATTTCATCAATTGCAGGTTGTGCGGTTGCCGCATCACAAATATCATTGATAATAATATCACACCCTGCGTGCGCAAGTTCTTTTGCGCAACTAAAACCAATCCCTCTTGAACCACCTGTAATTAAAGCAATTTTTCTTTCACTCATTTTAATCTTTCTCCTTATTTATGGCAGACTAATACCTACCCTACTTCTTTTTAAACATGTCGGTTACTTAATGCCGAACAACATATCTTTTTTTAACTTTCAAATTATAACATAAACATGATATTGTAAAGAGCTTTTAATCTTTAAGATTCACTATTCTATCAAGTTTCATTCTGTAAAAGTCAACATTGATGTTCAATTTTTCACCGATAGCAAGTAATAAATTTACAAAATCTATATCCTTTTCATTAGGGCTGTGTGAATAGTTTTCCATAATGTCGCCAATTCGGTGATATATCTTGTTATAATATATATTTTGAGCTTCTGCCATATCAATTTTTAATTCAAGTTTTTCAATTACGGTAAATAATTCGAAAACAGAATCCGCTTGGCGGGCTTCAAAACTCTTAGTTAATCTGTTCAAATTTGTTATAACTTTTTTGGCAAAATTCTTATTTGAAGGAGTTTTGTCTATTTCAATACCCATTTTGCCGGCTTCATAATTTATTGCCATAATTTGTTGAATAACATTTTCTTCAACAAAACCTGAGCTATCCTGTAAAAGCTCATTATATCTGTGACTTAATGTATAACCGGCACTGATTTTAAATTCTTTTGGAATTTCAAGTCCCAAACTTTGCATGTGATAAATTGAACTTTTGCCCTGATCGTACATTTCTTCGTAACGGGTAGCAAATTTTTTGAGTTGATCTTTTAATAAAATTTGCAGAATCTTTTTGCGTTCTTCAATAAAAATGTCCTTCAATGTGAAATATTCTCTGCCGAATTTTTCATCTAATGCCCTTATTATCTCTGTTTGCGGATAAAGGACAAATGTTTTTATCAGAGTATTTTTGAGTTCATTATAATCTTCATTTGATGAAAATTCTTTAATTGCGCAATGAAAATCTCCGTCAGCATACTGCATTAGTGAAAATACAAGATTTGATTTTTGAAGGGTTATTTTTGATGTGACTTCAATATTCCCTACAACAAGATTTGAATTGCCTTTTTCAACCATTTGGTAATTATTGCGTTTTACTTTATAACAATATACGTCTTCTTCATCTTCAAATTCCTGATACAATGATGAAACAGCCCACAATGCCGCAACTTCTTTCAGGCTCACAACAGAAGGTTTGACCCATTTTTCGTAAATTGTTTTGCCTGTTCCGTGTTCTTTGATATTACTTTTTGCCTGATCAAGAATATTTAAAAACGGAGTTTCAATATCTTCGCTGCTGAAATTTGCGGCAAGCTGCATTGCACGTGCTGCGTACTTCATAATCTGAACGGTTTCAATTCCTGAAATTTCGTTAAAAAACCATCCGCAGCTTGTATACATAAGCATAGCCTGACGCTGCATTTCAAGAAGTTCCATTCCTCTGACCTTTTCTGACTCCGTTAAATCCGGTCTGAAATTAGCTTTTTGAAAATTCTTTATAACAGAATTATTTCTGTTTAAAACAACATCAATATACCTGTTGCGAACATTCCAAGCGGAATCATTAAAATATTTTTTCCCTTCATTTTCGAAAATAAAAGCAAGTTTATCTCTCAAAAAGTCTAAAGCTTCTCTTAACGGTTTTCTCCATTTTTGATTCCAGCCGGGTTGACCGCCAGTAGAACATCCGCAATCTTCTTTCCATCTGCCTACACCATGAAAACAACTCCATGACGAAGCCTGTTTTATATCCGCTTCATAATCACTTTCATATTTTTCAAGATATTCACCGTAATTTGTAATCTTAAATCCTTCTGATTCAGCTTTGATTTTTAAAACATAAGAAAGTGCCATATCTCCGAATTTTGTATGGTGTCCGTAGCTTTCACCATCAGTTGCGATGTTTACCAATTGCGGATAATCTCTTGATTCCGACACTCCTTCTTTCAATCTGCGGATAAACTTGTTCCCGTCTTTTAGAAGTTCATCAAAAGCAACAGAACGAGATATTGCACCGTCATAGAAAAACAAATTAATAGATTTTTCCGGAGCAGATTTAATTCTATACTTATAACTTCTTGCAGGGTCAATATTTCCCCAGCTTACATCCTGCCAATCTTTATCACCGAATTTTCTTATCCTCAATGCCTGATAGGGTGACAATACAGTGAATTTAATTCCGTTCTCAACTAAAAGTCTTAATGTATCATCATCAACGGCTGTTTCAGCAAGCCACATTCCTTCGGGCTTTCTGCCAAAGCGATACTCAAAATCACGTATTCCCCATTTTATTTGGGTATCTTTATCATGCTCATTTGCAAGCGGCATAATTATATGATTATAAACCTGTGCAATAGCATTTCCATGCCCGCCATGTTCACTTACGCTGTCAATATCAGCTTTTAAAATTCTTTCATAAGTCAAAGGAGCATAAACCTCCATCCACGACAAAAGGGTCGGACCGAAATTAAAACTCATTTTTGAATAATTATTTACAATATCAAGAATTTTATTTCTATTATCAACCACCCTTGATACGGAATTCGGAGTGTAACATTCGGCACAAACCCGCTCATTCCAATCGTGACAGGGCAAAGCGCTTTCCTGCAACTCAATTGCCTCTAACCAAGGATTTTCTCTCGGCGGTTGGTAAAAGTGACCATGTATCGTTAAAAATATATCTTTTTTTGCTTCCATAATTATTCCATTTCGTAAATTGTGAGTTGTGAATTGTGAATTGACCTTTACAAATTTGTTGGTTGTAAAATGTGCGATAGCACCGATAACGACTATTCACAATTCACGATTCACATTTTTTATTCTAAAACATTTTCTTCTTTTTTAGGCGGATTTTTCTTGGCAATTACTTTTAAATCATCAACATCCATCCATGCATCTCCTAATGCTGTTGAAAATACCCTTCCCGTGAATTCAATTTCATCACCCGCATCAAGATTTATATTCTTTTCTGCAAGTTCTTTTTTAAGAAATATTTTCATTTCTGATAACGGAATATTGTGATCTCCGACGTCAGGTCTTTGGATAAGAATTGAAATATACTTATCAGAAGCCCTTAAAGCTGCAGGATAGTCAAGACCTAATGTAGAAAACTTATCAAACTTTGCTTTAATTCTTATATTTCTGTGCAAAAATTTAAACGGACTTGCAACGACATCCAAAGCGTTCACCGTTGTATATTGAACCGCAGAATTTGCCGCAACTGAATTTGACACGGCAGTTTGAGCAGTCTGCGAATAAACTCCCGCACCTACTCCTAAACTTATAACTAACGCTAATATTACACCAAATTTTTTCATATATACCTCTTATTTAAGATTTTTGGCTCTTATAAATACCTTTGATACACAAAAAACAGTTTAGCACACAAATAAAATTTAGTGAACTGCCTTATTATATATTATATTTTTTTCTAAAAAAGTCAAAGAATTAATTTGAAAATCACAGCGATGTTTTGTATAATCCGTTTATGAGTAATCGAACGTCAATAAGTACAAAACCTTTTTCACTGGATGAAAAAATAGATTTTTTTACCGAACTTGGAACCTACGTGAAAGCGTCAATTCCGCTTTCTACTGCATTGACAAAAATTATAAAAAATTCAAATAATCCCAAAATAAAAAAATCAGCATCATCAATTTTGAAATACATTGACAAAGGAGAAAATTTTTCAGCATCAATCTTAAGATTTGAGCATATTTTAGGAAGTGCTTATTGCAATTTACTTTCCATAGGTAACGACATCGGAGAAATTCCCCAAATAATACAAGGAATACTTGACACATTGAAAAAGCAAAGAAGTATAAAGCGCAGTATCATTAAATCATGCACATATCCGATAATTCTGTTTATTGTTTTTTGTATTTGTGCTGCGGCTCTGATATTTATAATAGTACCTAAGGTTTCGGCACAAGCAGAATTAATGACGGGTGAAATCCCTTTGACATTAAAAATCATTTCCAAAGGTTGGTTCATTATTTTATTGCTTATAGTATTTGGCGTATTCAGCGGAATAAAAGCCATAAAATACTCATTGAAAAATAAATCGATTTTTTCGATTCCGATAATCGGCAAAACCGTAAAAACATATAATATTGCCTTATTTTTTCGTATTTTTTCTCTTGCATACACGGTAGGAATACCCGTTACAAATGCATATCCGCTGGCAAGTAAAGCGGTAATTAACAATTATATAAAAAATCGCTTGTTACTTAACTCCTCAATGTTACTTTCAGGGGAAACATTATCAGAAACTTTTAGAAGTACGGATTTGTTATCCTCACAGGAAATTTCAAAAATTGAAGCAGGAGAAATGGCAGGGAATTTAGAAGATATTTTTAAAGAAATTTGCGATGATATTAACGAGCGGCTTGAAACAACAATATCAGCGGCTTTAAGCGTAGTTGAGCCTTTTTTCATTTTTATCGTCGGAATTTTAATATGTATATTCGGATTTATTATTTTGGGTCCTGCTAATCCGTTTAACTATTTATAAATAAAATAACTATTGCATTTTATCATATTTACATGTATAATCAGTCTGAAGGGTGATGAGGTTATAGAATTGAGTTTGTCTATATAGTTATTTACAGCCCTTGGGAAAGAAAGAGAAATACTCCGTAGATGAGTACAACAGAATTCAATTACAAGTATATTAAAGAACATTCAAGTGCGGGAAGCTGGCGCAGAGGCTATGAATACCATACAAAAGATATGGTATATGATAATTATCCCGAAAAAAACTTTTACATGGGAAAAGTAAAAGGGAATTTTCAAGACCATTATAATACTGACTTGATTTTCAAAAAAAATAAAGTTGAAGCACGTTGCAATTGCCCGCTTAAAGAAGAATGGTGTAAACATGCGGTAGCAGTTGCCCTTAAAGCAATTGATGCGCATGCTTATGAAGATTGGTTATCTACAAAATTTGGCATGGAATTTGATTTCCCTGATGAAAATACCGAACTGACTCAACAACCGCAGGGAAGTTACATTTTCCATTTCAATTCTAAACGAAAAGCAAATTTCTTCTCTGTTTTGGTACGTTCAAGAGAAACAGGGAAAATCATAAGACAAATTGAACCGTTGTTTAGAGCAATATTAGAAGCTCAAAAACAGGATAAGAATTTTGAACTAAACGACTCGCAAAAAGTAGAATTTTTAATATTTAAAGAATTATTGCAAATTTCAAGACAGGATAAAAAAGCCGGCTGGTATGATGTTCCGATTGCAAAATTCGGGTCAATATTTCCGCTATTAGCAAAAGCCGATGAGGTTTTGGACGAACGAACAAAAGAGAGATTGAAATTTACCGATGAAGAATGGAAACTCGTTCTCTATGTTAATAAATCCCAAACTCCGGGGACTTTGCTATTGTCATTGGAATGGCAAAGACCTGACAGAGATGATGTTTATCCGTTTGAAGAAGTTCGGTATTTTTCAAGACATTTAAAATGGGGCAGATATAAAAATGTAATGTTTCCCACAAATGTGGCTATTCAATCTTTGCCGCAAAGTATTACAAAAGCGTCATTTACGGATTTGAAAGATGCTGAATGCGGAAAATTTATCTATGAAGATTTGCCAAAACTGCGCGAAGTTATGGATGTTGTAGTGGATGAAGAAATTTCAAAACTCATGCTTGAAGAACGCCCGCCAATAAATGTTGTTACTATGGGAATTGATTATGACCAGAGTCTGAAAGCTGAATTGAATTTTGAATATGACGGAGTTCGTGTTCCGTATTCGAAAACCGCACAGGATAAAGCTCCGTATATTACGGTTAAAAAGCCTGATTCAGATGTAATATACTGGGTAAAAAGAAATCTTAAACACGAAAATGAAGCATACGCAATGCTTTTAGCCTGTAAATTCGTTCCGATGCAAACTAATAACCTTGCTTTGGAAAAAGAAACCGCCATTGATTTTTATAACTATTACCTTAAACAAGCAGGTGATGGTTGGAAATTTGAAGAAAAAGACGACATGTCATTTTTTAAAATTATGGAAAATCCGTTCAAACTTTGTGCTCAAATTGACTTTTCTCAAGAACAGTCTGACAGTTTTGACGTAAAAATCTTCGGACAGGTCGGAGAAGAAATAATTGACTTTGATGAGATTTATGACACCGCTCAAAAAGATGAAAAATATTCTCGCATAAGAAGTAACGGTTTTGTTGAATATCCTGTTCAAAGTATTTATGCTATGATGCGAACATTCAATTCGTTTGATGTTTACAGAAATGAAGATAACACATTTACGGTTAAGACATTCCGTGCAGGTTTGATTAATGAACTTAAAAACCTCGGTATAGAACTTATTTTAAGCGATAAATTCAAAGAATTTTGGGATCAGATGTCAACATTCTCAACTTCTGAGGATTTGACGCTTCCCGAAGGTATTCAGGCAGATTTCCGTGAATATCAGCTCAAAGGTTTCGGTTGGCTTTGGTTTATGTATAAATACGGATTGAATGGCATTTTGGCTGACGATATGGGGCTTGGTAAGACATTGCAGGCACTCACGGCTATTCAAAAGGCAAAAGAAGTTGACGGAGCTATGCCGACTCTTGTTATTGCTCCGACTACGGTTGTGTTTAACTGGGAAAATGAAATTCAAAAATTTGCTCCTACTCTTTCTTGTTTGAAATTGCAAGGCGGGGAAAGAAAGCAATTTTTCAAAAAAATTCCTGAGTATGATGTTGTAATAACAAGTTATGCATTAGTAAGACGTGATATTGATAAACTAAAAGATATTAATTTCAGATATATAATTCTTGATGAATCGCAAAATATTAAAAATGCAACTTCTCAAACGGCACAAGCCGTTAAAAAACTACAATCAATGCACAAGTTGGCACTTTCCGGTACTCCGATAGAAAATAAACTTGAAGAATTGTGGAGTGTATTTGATTTCTTGATGCCGGGATTTTTATTTTCAATGGCTGATTTCAATTCGCATTATGTCAATCCGATTATGGAACGACACGATAAAATCGTTGAAAAACGTTTGAAATTGCAAATTTATCCGTTTATATTGCGCCGTATGAAGCGAGATGTTGCAAAAGACTTGCCTGATAAGGTTGAAAACGTAGCATACTGCGAAATGACAGATGAACAAAAAGATTTTTATTTACAGGTTCTTGATTCTACTAAAGAAGAATTATTCAAATCTATTGAGCAAAACGGACTTGAAAAGAGCAGAATGTCTATCTTCTCAGCACTTTTACGAATGCGCCAAATCTGTTGCCACCCGCGTTTATACGATAAAGACAATGTCAAAAATATTATTTCTTCCGGTAAATTTGAAAAACTTAAATATATGCTTGAAGAAATTATATCTGAAGGTCACAGAATTTTATTATTCAGTCAATTTGTCAATATGCTTGATATAATCAAAGCTTGGCTTGACCGTGAAGGTATCAAATATGAATACTTAACCGGTAAAACAAAAGACCGTAAAGAAGCTGTTGACAGATTTAATAATGACCCGACAATTCCGATATTCTTAATCAGTTTAAAAGCAGGCGGTACAGGTTTGAATTTGACAGGTGCGGATTATGTAATCCATTATGACCCGTGGTGGAATCCTGCCGTTGAAGATCAGGCAACCGACCGTGCTTACCGTATCGGACAAACCAAAAAAGTGTTTGTTTACAGGCTTATTACTAAAAATACGGTTGAAGAAAAAATCCAAAAACTTAAAGGGGTTAAAAGAGATCTTGTTGACAGCGTAATTTCCGTTGACAGAAATATTACAAAATCACTGACGATGGATGATATTCGAGAAATTTTCTCGGTTGATTAATAAATCTCATATATTGAAAAACAAACTCCCACTATCATATCTATAGAGGGAGTTTGTCTGTTGTTTAATTTTTTACAAATTAATCGAATACGTAGCTTATGATAGCTGCTTCTCTTGCTTGTTTGATAGCTTTTGCAATCATTCTTTGGTGTTTTGCACAGTTGCCTGTTATACGTCTTGGAATGATTTTGCCTGCTTCTGTTAAGTATCTTCTTAATTTTGAAGCATCTTTGTAATCAATTGATTCGATTTTGTCAGCACATAATGAACAATTTTTGTGCTTTTTCTTATC
>CACXFH010000044.1 GCA_902766975.1 uncultured bacterium
AGGAGAAATTAAAATGGCAGTTACAATTAGTGATTCATGTATTGCATGCGGTGCTTGCGAATCAATTTGTTCAGATGTATTTTCAATTGAAGATAAGGCTGTTGTAAATGATGCAGCAGTTGCAGACAACATTGACAGCGTAAAAGAAGCAGCAGATGCTTGCCCTGTTGGTGCTATTGAAGTTGAATAATTTCTATAATTAATTGATAAAAATACCCGATTTCGTATTGGAAATCGGGTATTTTTGTTATTAGCATTCCTTTTAATATTGGTTTACCCCTGATGAGAATTTAAATTTTACTCCGTAGCTGTCCCTATAATTATTTGGAATAGTGTATGAGGCATTAAATCCGGTTATGCCGCTTCCGCCGTTATATGTATTTGAATATTCAAATTTGTAAGGAAATTTTCCGGTTACAAATTCTTCACTTGCGCTACAGCTGCTTTCACCTGAGTTGATAACACAAGTCATGCCTTGTCCGTAACCTCCGCATCCGACTCCGCCTGATGAACAACTTCTGACATATTTTACCTCAAGGTTAAATGGCAATGTTGCTTTTATCTTTGATATCGCAGTAATTTTTGTTTTACCCCAATTACTGCTATCTTTTGGCTTCTCTGCAGATACATAAAATTTAGTAGAAACCGTAATCATTTCATTATTACATGCTGCGACTTGACTGCGAACTTCGCTGTGATTACAGCATTTATCACCATGTTGTATTGAATTTATTTTACTTAAACAACATTCTTTTGAATATGGTTGTGAGCATATATCGCATATAGAGGTTCCATGCCATTTGTGCCCTTCCTGACAGCATTCGTCAGATGAGCTTTCAGGTTTTGAATAAGTACAAGGATCACATGCTTCTGTTCCTATCCAGCTTGATTGAGATTCTTCACTGCAGCAATAATCATCTGCACTTGTCGGGGTTGATAAACAAGAATTACAAATATTGGAACTTTTCCATCTGGCATCGTTACAACAAAAATCATCCGGACTTGTCGGAGCTTGGGAGCATTCGTCATTTTTTGTTCCGCTGTCTTGCGAATCACAAATGGCATCTTCTTTCCCGACAAGCTTTTTATCTGTTCTTGCAGCTAATATAGCCCAGCAATCAAGAATTTGAATTCTTCCTCTTGCAAAAATTCTCATTGTAAATTTATCAAAACCCTGTTTGCGGTTTTTGTCTTCACAATTGCCTGATACATTGGTTTGACCGCAATTAGGGTCTTTATCTCCGTTAACGTCAACAGTTAATAATACATAAGAATCAGGGTCATTATTTGCAAAATTAAAATGTGAAAATGTCCATACAATGCCATCTTTAGTCTTAAAAGATCTTTCATCCCCCGAATTATTAATGTCCCCTTTTACATCTAATTGTTCTGCAAAAAGTTTAACTAATTTTGTCGGAGCATCTTCATTTGATTGTGAAGCGGTATTTTCTTCTCCTCCCCATTTTTTGCATCTGACATATCCATAACCGTCATCAAGCCCTACTCGTGAATTTTTCTTCGGATAGCAAAAATTGTCATTCATCAAATTGCTGATAATTGTTTCTGTAGTATAAAAAGCCCTTTTAGCCATTAACACATTTTGATCAGGCGCTAAACTGAAAACAATCGGCATAACTATTGCCGTCAAAACTCCGATTACACCCAACGCAATCAGCAATTCCGACAGAGTAAATGCTTTTCTTTTTATATTTTTCATAAATCCGAACATAATCAACTCCGTGAGCTTATATGTATAATTTTACATTATTTTGTATTGAAGTGCAATATTTATGCATAAATACCGTTTCATCAAACCATTTCCTTTTGAACAGTTTTAATTTCCATATTTTCTATGCTTACAGGTATTGCAAAATAAAAACAGGAGCCTTTACCTTCTTCACTTTCACACCAAATAACACCTTTGTGTGCTTTCACCATATGTCTTACAATTGGTAACCCGAGTCCTGTTCCCCCTACTTTTCTTGTGAGGGAATTTTCAATTTGTGAAAACATTTCAAAAGCTTTTAAAATGTTTTCTTCTTTCATTCCTATTCCTTCATCTTTCACACTTACGACAATATAATCACCTTTTAGCGACTGTATTTCATTTTCAAAATATTTGCAAGGTTTTATATCCGCAGAATTGCAAAGTTTTGATTTGATAGTGATACTTTTATTTTCAGGGGTAAATTTTATGGCATTTGAAACCAAATTAGTCAATATTTGTTCTAATCTTTGAGAATCGCCGCAAATATCAGGCAAATTTTCCTGTTCCTGAGTCGAAAACGCTATATTGTGTTCTTTTGCAACATTGGTAAAATTATTTTTAACATTCTCGATTACACTATGAATATTCATAACCTTAAATTTGAAAAGCATCTTTCCTGCTTCAATTTTACTGATATCAAGCAAATCGTTTATGATATTTGTCAGATTAGACACATTTCTTTTTGCCATATCAAAAAATTTTATACCGTCTTCATTAAAGTTGCCGCATCTGCCGCTTGCTAAAATTGATAAAGCATTTTTTAACGGAGTAAGCGGCGTTCTTAATTCGTGTGAAACTATTGATACAAAATCCGATTTTATACGTTCTAATTTTTCCAATTCGCTGTTTTTTTCTTTAATTTCTTTATATAATCCTGCGCTTTTTAATGGCAGAGAAACTTGTCTTACTATTGTTTGAAAATAAGCAGCATCATCAGATGTGAAAGGTTTATTTCTGAAAATTTCTATACAGCCGAAAAACTGATCTCCCAAATCAATCGGTGCAAATATGTTGTCATATTGAAACACGGAAAAGGTAAATTTTTCATGAGGATTTTTTATATCTTTAACAATTTTCAATTTTGTATCATCAATTTCAAAAGGTATTTCTTTATTCTCAAAAAGTGATTTGTAATTCAATACAGCTCTGAATTTCAGAGCATTTATCAATTCCTCGGATACATCATATAAAGAATGAATTATTAAAACCGGTTCATTTTCAAAACCGAAAGAAATTGTACATGCCAAATCAAAGCTCAATGATCTTTCCAATCCGTCCGCCATATATGTCAAAAGATTTTTAGTATCCAATGTTCCGGAAAATTGCGAACTTGTATTATATAAAACATTCAACCTGTATAAACTTTCTTTCATATCTGTATTTCTTGTTGTCAGCTTATCCAGTTTGGATTTCGTTTTTATACAATTATTTATTGTATTAAAAATCATATTGTCAGAATAATTGTTTAATATATAAGCGTTAACATCAGATAAAATTTCATTATCAATAATTTCCGAATTCAATAACAATATAATTTGTGCATTCTCAAATATATTTTTTATTTTTTTAATAATATGTTTTATATCACAAGAGATATTATTGCAATCAATTAAATAAACATCAGATGCGTCATTTTCAATATATTTCGTAAGCTCACCTTCATTCGAACAATTATTCAGGATAAAAAATTTCCCCTCAAATATTTTTAAATATTTTTCCTTAGTTGCATTATTTTCACTTATAATTAATACTTTACTCATATCTATATTTTATATTTTGCACAATTTTTGGCAAATTGTAAATTTTGCAATAAAAAAGCCGCAACTGAGAAACAATTGCGACTTTTATAGATTTTAATCAAGAAACTATTTTACAAGTTCTTTGAATTTTTTACCTGCAGAGAAAGCAGGAACTTTCTTAGCAGCAATTTTCAAAGTAGCACCTGTTTGTGGGTTTCTTCCTGTTCTTGCAGCTCTTTTGCGAGCTTCAAAAGTACCAAAACCAACTAAAGTAACTTTGTTACCTTTTTTAACTGTTTTTTCAATAGTGTCTAAAGTAGCAGCTAAAATGCTTGCAACAGCTTTTTGAGAAACTTTAGATTTTTTTGAAATTTCTTTTACTAATTCTTCTTTGTTCATTATGAACCTCCTTCTTCCTAATACCACGGGAAACCATTTTCCGCAG
>CACXFH010000045.1 GCA_902766975.1 uncultured bacterium
CTGCTCCATAATGAGTTTTTCGTTTTTGACAAATTCGTCACCACTCATTTTGCCGATTTCCTCACGAGTAAAGACCTTGTTATTATTTCCGTCAATAGCAGAATTTTGAGCATAAGATGTCAATTTGCTTTTTGCGGCTGCGTTTTCGTCATTTAATGTCTTATCGTGCGCGGATTTTTTCAAATAGCCATCAATAGCTGAATTTTCAAGAGTTTCAATCATTTTGGCTATTTTGGAAATTTCATCTTTGTCCATATCAAAATTCCTGATATAGTTCAAGACATCTCCTCTTGCACTTTTTTCAAAAAATCCCGGATGTTCATGATTAAAGATGTCAAAGGGATTCTCAACAGGCATTTGAGCTTGAGAAGCAGCATCATTAGTTTGATTTACTTTAGTTTCATTAATTGTGCTTGTGAGTTGCTGAATTTGCTTATTATTTAATAGTTGTTGTACAAGCTGCTCCTTTTGCGCATTTGCCACAAGTGACAATAAAAGCTGCTGAACTATATTTTGGTAATTTATCTGCGGAGTCACGGCAGATGATGAAATTCCGTTAAACTGTTGATTTTGCATTATTTATTCTCCTTGATTTACTGTTTGGTTATGCAGCCATTCGACAGCAGATTCCACAAGTTCATCAATCATTTTTGAAAGCAAAAATGATATTATTCGCTTGATTGG
This sequence comes from uncultured bacterium, assembly GCA_902766975.1. GTDB lineage: Bacteria > Cyanobacteriota > Vampirovibrionia > Gastranaerophilales > Gastranaerophilaceae > Zag111. Next base: position 685 of record CACXFH010000045.1, read on the forward strand.
TTCCGGAAAAGGCAGATTTTTGATAATATATTCGATAGCCATTTGTTTTTTTGCCTGACCGTTACCTGAACCAAATTCTTTCTCTGCAATCAACACTGCATTCCTTGCCAAATTTTTAATAATAGTTTTAATTGTTCTGACCATAAATCTTCTCCTTTGTTTTTTAGAATGTACTCTTTTTCTGTAGGAGAAAAAGAGTACATTTTTTGAATTTTACCTAAGGGGTCGTTGAAGGTTCTTCAGTCGGAGTTTCGGTTGGGGTAGGTTCATCTGCAGAGCCTGCACTGACAATCATTTTTGCCAATGCTTTCGGCTGAACAGTTTTTGCGCCGTATAAATATAAGCCTCTGACCAAATCGGAAAATGAATCTTTATCTCTCAGACTTTCGATTTTTGCAAGCTGAGAAGCAAAAGTAATAGCATCGTTTGTGCCGGCTAAAACATAGTATTTATCATCGACTTCGGTTAAATTTGTACTGACTAATACATCCATGCCTGCAATTCTGCCGATTGAGCCCTCTCTTAGCGTAGTATCTGCTACATTATGAGCCGAAATGAATTCGGGACTTTGCAATAAATATGCTTCAATATTCGGATTAATTACAACCCAAGGACGATTTCCGCCATATACCGCATCAGAATTTTTTAATGCCAAAGCAAGATCGACAAACTTTTCATAAATAGTTGTTTTATCCAATAATACCGGGGATTGAGCAGAACCTACGATGTTTTCCGACGGTACATCAGTATGAAGGGATAACAAATAAGAATCTTGTACGACTTCAATTGCTTTTCTGGCATTATTCAAATGCGCTTCCATAATATCACCGTTTGCCTGAGCTTTTGCAACATCGTCGATTTTGAATGCAAAAAATTTCTTTTGGTCAATTTCCAGTTCCTGCGCAGTCGGCGTCAGGGATGAATAAGTAATGCTGTCACCTGTCAATGTTGAAACAGAAACATCTGCAGGAGTTATAATTTTAACTTTATCCCCTTGCTTTGAAATTTCTCCTTCCCAATTTTTGTTGACACATTGCATCATTACACAATTTTTTTCAAGCATTGTGTTTAATTTTTGGCTCCATACTTCCGGAATGAAAGCAGAGTAAGTTGTTGAAAAATCTGTCATTTTTCCTTTGTCCTTTCGTTTTTAATTAGTGTGTAACTGTATATTTATAAATGAGTGGTGAATTTAAGTTAGTTAATAAGTTAGGAGGTTAGAAGGTTAGTAAGAATTTAATGCTTTTATTATTTTTAATATCTTTCTTACTTCCTCACTTACTCTCTTACTTACTATTTAGTCATCGTTATAAATTTCTCTGAATTGCAGACCGATAATTGCACAATTGTCATCAATTTCATTACCTTCAACACAAAGTTGAACACTGAAACAACTTCCGCAAATTTCGGCTTTTTCGATAATATCTGCATTTATAGTCCATATTGGTGCTTTATTTGTATCAAGACACCATTTTGAAATGTCTAAATCCTCATCATCTTTTGCCCAAATTAATTGAGTCAAATTTCTTGAATATATAAGCTCCCTATCATCAGGGCAGTTTCCGTCATAATCTTTATACACGTAAAAATTAAATTTATTATCCTGCGCATCATCCAGTACAAAATAAAATTCGTCTATCATTTTTCTGTGATGAACATTATTCAGTGAAAGAAAAGGGGATTTCCACATAAAATCAATTTTCTGACCGGCAAAGGTCGTCCCGAAATCTTCTATATATACTTTCCCCGAGGAGTCTGAAGATAAAATATTATAGTGAAAATTGCACATATAAGTAATATTTTGCGGTAATATTCTTTTATACCAGATACGGTTTACATAATCATTTATCCAGATTGTTTTATAATATTGCTGATTTTTATAAGGAAATAAAAACCACATTTGGTGTTTATTTTGATAATGTACGGCAAGAGTATTTTTCAATTTTGATTTATCAAAATTTTCAAATTCCGGAGTAATATTTTCAGATATTGATGAACCCAAACGAATTTGGTTTAATTCTCCGACTTGTTCCAGAGCATAAACACCATTACTCAAAAAATATTGTTTATTATCGACATTTAAAATAGAATTTTGACTTACAGTCCCTTTATCGGCAAAAGGTATAATTTTAAAATCCGCAGGACTTGTCCCCTGCAAAAGATACACTTTATCTTTTTTATAAATAGACAAACAATCTTTATAGTTATGCATGCCGGTAATTTTTGATGTATCCGTGTGAAAATCATTTATATATCCTGCATCATCCGGCTGAGTAAAATTATTGTACGTTCCGAGCGCCGAATAATAAATTGTAGAATCATCAGCCGCCCATACTCTGCCCTGATATACTGCAATACAGTCAGGATATACATATTCGTTATTTAAATTCTTTAAATTACAATTTTCTATTGTATATTCTTCATTATTTTTTATGTAAAACATACTGTCGGATTCTGTTGCAACCAAAATGCCGTATAAAAAACATGCAAATTTTACATTTTTACCGGATAATGTTTTATTTAGCAAAATTAACTGTTGAGTACTATTATTATAAATATAAATTTTACCGCTCTGAGTTGTTATAACCAGTTTATGTATATCATCCGATTCCATCTCATGCATTGCTGTTATACTTTCAGGCACAGGGAGTTCAAATAAAAGAGTATTTCCTTTTTGTTTAATAATACCTTTTCCTGAATAAATTTCTATATTTTTTGCATCACTCCAAGGCAATTGTCCTTTATGAATGCCAAGTTCCGTTTTGGTTGAATTAAGATTTATACCACCTGATAAATCAAAATAATTAATGTCCATATTTAACCTCCGAAATATTTTTGTTTATACCAACGAATTTTTGAACGAATAAAACTTCCTATATCATCTTTTGGAATCCACGAATACGGGGGAAGAAAAATTATATCAATTTTGCCAAAGCTTGTTGTTTTTGGATTTTTTTGACCGAATTCATAATGAGTCATAACATTTGACGGATTTATTACAATTGAATATTTTTGACAAAGTTGTGCGCAAAGTTTCATACAAGATTCAAACTGTTCGGATGTAATAGGATAATTCCCGCAATTGTGACTACTTTTAAAGCCTGACATAGCGCACATCGCAACCCCGATTGAAGATGTATTTCCTCCCCCTGTGTGCGCTGCATATAATCCGTCCTGACAATTTATATTATCTTCGGGTTTATAAATTCCCGAATAAATTTTTCCGTTTTTGTCAATCAAATAATGATAACACTGTTTTTCATGTTGAGTAGGATAATATGTACCTGCGCTCCAATGAATTATTATTCTTTTCATTCTTTATTCTTCCTTTTGGTTTTTTCCCATTTGGGATATTCTCTATAATAAATAGCGACGGCATGGGCTCTTGTCAGTGCGTTCATTTTTGATTTCATTGATGTTACATAGGAATGAACCGTACCTTGAGCAAGCTTTAATTTATTTGCTATTTCTTTTTCTACTAAACCATCCGCGATGCACAACAGCACATCGTGTTCACGCTGTGATAAACTCATAAACTTCCTTTTTGAACTACTCTCTTAATATTACATTAAGCCATTTCTGTATCGCTTAATAATATTTCCGTTCTAAAAAAAATAAAAGGGGATAACAGTAGAGGGAGAATCCCCTTTTGATTAATTAGAGTATTGGAATGTTAGGGTTAATATTAAAATTTGGTATTTGAAGATTACATATAAAAGTATAAACATTTATCAAAAAATGAAAATTCCTCTTTTCAGTTACTACTGTTTAGAAGGATTGACAGGGGCAAAAATCAATTATATCAAACTTATAGACACATAAAAAAACGAGATTTTGCAAAATAAAATCTCGTTTTTTTTACTTTTTTTAATAAATCAAATTATTCCGCAATCGCAGGTTTTTTGGGCGCATTCGCTTTTTCTGTCCAAAAATCTATCAACATTGAGCAGAAGAAAATACTTGAATATGTACCAATTAATACACCCAACATCATTGCAAGAACGAAATCCTTGGTAGTCACACCGCCAAAGAAATACAAAGCACCCAATGCAAGAACGGTTGTCATGGATGTATTAATACTTCTAGTCAAAGTCTGGGTAACAGATGCATCAACTATTTCACCGAATGACATTTTCTTCCCGTTATAGCGCAAATTTTCTCTTATACGGTCGTAAACAACAATCGTATCATTAACAGAATAACCGATAACAGTTAACATTGCCGTTAAGAATAATCCGTCAACCTCGACATTGAAGAACAATCCTAACAGCGAAAATACACCCATAACAAATGTTACGTCATGTATTAAACCAAGTATGGCAGACACCGCATATTTAAACTCAAACCTAAAAGAAATATATGCAATAATACCAATAATTGCTGCTAACAGAGCAATAAATGACATTCTGAATAATTCAGCACTCAATGTCGGTCCGACAGATGTAAATTGAACCATTTGCGCATCGTTATAATCTTTTTTTATAACTTCAGCAATCTTGTCAGCTGTATCAGAACCCTCATCAATAAATTTTGTTCTTACAGAAATCATGGAATTCGATTTTGCATCTTCATCTTTTGAAGTACCTTTCAAAACCTGCACATAAGCACTCGGTATTCCGGCTTTAGTCAAATTTGTTTGTATAGTGCCGACATCTTTATGGTCAACATCCGCACTCGTTTCATATTGCAAAATCGAACCGCCTGTATAATCAATCCCGACTCTGACAGGTGAATGTGTAGGATAATTCACCATTGAATATATCATTGCAATTATTCCGGGGATGAGCAATAGCGCAGACAAACACATCCACAAAACTCTGTGTTTGACAACATGTACTCCGTTTTTATTAAAATTAAACATCTTTATTTTCCTCTTATCTTTGTCGAATTTGTAAATCCGACCTACTTAGTATCTTAATGACTTAATATCCTTTAATCCAATATACCGAATCTTGCTTTTTCTCTTTTGGTTTCTTCAAATACGGCAGCTTGTCCGATTTCTTCCTTTCTCAAACCAAACATTGCAGGATATTTAAGTTCACCCGTACCAAAGATTAAATGCATAAAGTTTCTTGTAACGGTTATTGCCGTAAACAGCGAAACGATAATACCAATAAACAGGGTCAAAGCAAAACCTTTGACAACACTTGTACCTAAGAAATAAAGAATTACACAGGTAAGCATTGTTGTCATATTTGAGTCGATAATACTTGTCCAAGCTCTGTCAAACCCTGAATTTATAGCGGTGAATAAATTTCGACCCGCTCGCAGTTCTTCTTTTGTACGTTCAAATATAAGGATATTAGCATCAACCGCCATACCTATACTTAGCACGAAACCTGCGATTCCGGCAAGAGTCAATACTACACCGAAGGCTTTGAATAAAGCAAACAGAATTAAACCGTAAATCATTAAAGCAACATCAGCAATAACCCCAGGCAATCTGTACATCAATAGCATAAATAACATTACAAGCCCGACACCTATCAAACTTGCTGTTTTAGATTTTTCAATACTTACGGCACCTAATGTAGGACCAACCGTATTTTCTTGAATAATCTTTGAAGGAACAGGTAAAGCTCCGGCTTTTAACAAATCTACCATCGTTTTTGCTTCTTCAGGAGAAAAACCTGATTCCCCACCGCCTGATATTTCGGCTTTACCGCCATAAATAGGTTCATTTATCACCGGAGCGGAAATTTCTTCTCCGTCAAAATATATTGCCATAGGTTTTCCAACCCATTTTTCGGTTAATTCGCCGAATTTTTGGGCACCTTTTGAATTAAATTCCAAAGATACAGTCCACTGACCGGCTTGGTTTGTACCGATATTTGCATCTTTTAGGTCTTCCCCTGTCAATGTTTCACCTTCAGCCGTCTTAGCACTTTCCCACAAAGGCGCTTTTGTCTTTTCATCCCTTGCTTGAAGATTTCCGTCCATTACAGGCTGTTTGAATTCCAATTGTGCAGTTTTACCCAAAATTCTTTCAGCTTCCTTTGAGTTCATAACACCTGGGATTTCAATTAACAATCTTTTGTCACCAACCTGAGCAACACTTGTTTCCGATACCCCCAATTTGTTTACACGCTTTTCAATTGCAGTTTGCAAACGATTCATTGTATCCGGAGTAATTTTTCTTATCGAATTTGTTGTCTGAGCCTCAAGAACAATTCTTGAACCTCCAACCAAATCAAGTCCGAGTTTTGTAGGCATTTTGCAAACAGTAATTATGGATGCAATTACTATTGCAACAATTACCCAGAACATAATTAATTTGTTTTTCAATTTTCTACCCTCTTATATATGTACTATTTATTATTTTGTAAATGTCTGTTCACTATTTACTATAATCTATTCCCCGTTTTCAAGTTCTTGTCTTACCTGATCAATTACCCTGAACAGAATGATTTTTTCATCATCATTAAGCATTACCAACGGTTTTCTTACATATTCTTCAATCAAGCCTTTATATTTTAATGCGGCTTTGACAGGAATAGGATTTGGCGCCATAAATAATTGTCTGAATACAGGATATAATTTTTTGTGCATATTTCTTGCAGCTAAAATATCGCCTGATTTAAAGTTTCTAATCATTGATTTTATTTCTTTGCCAAACAAATGAGATGCGACCGAAATTACTCCTCTTGCGCCAAGTGATAACATTGGCAGTGTCAAAGAATCATCACCGGAATATATTGCAAAGCTGTCAGGACAATAGCTTCTGATTTCCGTAACTTTGTCCATATCGCCAAAACTTTGTTTTATCCCTACAATATTATCATAAGTTGAAGCCAGGTATGCCACTGTTGACGGCTCAATAGAAATACCCGTCCTTGACGGAATATTATAAAGTATTATCGGCAAATCAGTTGATTTTGCTATTGTTTCATAATGCTCAAGCAAACCAATTTGATTTGGTTTATTATAATACGGCACAACGGATAAAATCGCATCAGCTTCTTCTTTTTGAGCATTTTTTGAAAATTCTACCGCTGTTTTTGTGCAATTTGAGCCTGCGCTTAATATTATTTTTGCTTTACCGCTTACAGCTCTTTTTACGGTGCTTACGAGTTCTCTTTCTTCTTCATTTGTCAATGTCGGAGATTCACCCGTTGTACCTGCAACCAGTATTGCATCACTTCCGTTTTCAACTAAGTATTTTGCAAGTTTTTCGGCTGCGTCATAATCCACTTCACCCTTCACATTCATAGGTGTAACCATAGCCGTTATAACTTCACCGCAATCAAATCTTGTCATTCCTTATCCCTCGTCTTTTAATTATACAAGTTAATTATATTACAAATATAGACAACAGAGCAATTATTAAGATAATTTTAATAATTCCGCGCAATTAGATATGTAATAGTTAGAATAGTAAAACATTAAGACGTCAGACAATATGAGAATAAGTTTATATTAAATAATTAATATCAGCTACTGCAGTACAATATTAATTATTTGAATATTTGCTTTTTATAAGGTAAAATAAAGCATATTAAAATAAGGATAAAAGGAGTAAATATGGAAATTTTAAACAAAGCAGATATTGGAGTATTTGGCGGTTCAGGTTTTTACAGTTTTTTGAATGATATTGAAGAAGTAAAAATTGAAACCCCATACGGGGAAACCAGTGACAGTGTATTTATCGGCAAAATAGGAGAGCACAGGGTTGCATTTATGCCCCGTCACGGCAGAAATCACTCAATACCCCCGCATTTGGTAAATTTTAGAGCAAACGTTTGGGCAATGAAGCATTTGGGCTGCAAAAGGGTAATTTCACCTTGCGCTGCCGGCAGTCTGCAAAAAGAAGTTGAACCGGGGCATTTTGTAATTTGTGACCAGTTTGTTGATTGGACAGACGGAAGAAAATCGACATTTTTCGAAGGTCCTGTTGTTCAGCACCCTTCACCTGCCGATACTTATTGCCCTGAGCTTAGAAAGCTTGCTGTTGAAACGGCAAAAGAATTGGGGATTAAAGTTCATGACGGCGGAACTGTTGTTGTAATAAACGGACCTCGTTTTTCAACCAAAGCAGAATCAGCTTTCTTTACAAAACAAGGCTGGCAGGTAATTAATATGACTGCATTTCCTGAAGCATATTTGGTTAAAGAATTGAATATGTGTCCCTTGAATATTTCATTAATTACAGATTATGATGCGGGTTTGGTCGGAGATGTTCCGCCTGTATCACATGAAGCTGTTTTAGAAGTATTTAACAATAATGTTGAGAATCTAAAATCTTTACTATTTAAGATGATTGAAAAAATACCTGCAATAACGGATAATTGTGAGTGCAAAAATTCAACAAACTTTGAATAAATAATGAAATAGTGAATAGTGAGCTGGTCTTTTCAGAATTATTTATTATAATTTATGTGAAATACCGATAGTGACTATCAGCTTTTCACAACTCGCTATTCATTCCTGAAAGGACATTATGGCAAAACTGATACGATTTTTATACAGATTAATAAATTATTATTTATATTTTGTAGTTATGGCATGTTTCTTGGCATTGGTACCAAATATAAATCCTAATTATCCTTTGTTTAATTATATATTCAAAATCGCAGGATTTTATTTTATTCCCCCGATTTTCGGTTTTATAATATCTCCAATGCTTGTAATGATTATTTCAGCCATTATAATGATGGGGTTGGATAAAATTTATACAAAATATTATGCACCTAAAGAGCCAAAGGTTCTTGTAATGACACCGGAACAGTTTATTGAACAAATCAAAAAAAATGAACAGGCATATATTGATAAAGTTGTTTCAGATGTCAAAGAAGAATTTAGCGTACATGAACAAGATGAAAATACTTCAGAAGGAGAGGACAAAAAAGAATGATTGCGGGTAAAATATTATGGGCAATAGATATATGTTTTCAAATTTATTTTTGGATGATTTGTGTAAGATGTTTGCTTACTTGGCTTCCAAATTTAGATTGGAACAATAATCCGTTATTAAACGGATTAAAATCTGCAGTTGATTTGTATTTGAATTTATTCAGAAAAATTATTCCGCCTGTAGGTCCTTTTGATTTTTCGCCAATTGCGGCAATGATTATATTAATGATAATTCGTTGGGGTATTTTATTTGTGGCAGCATATATTTTCTCCATGCTAGGATTACTCGGATAGGTGGTTTATGAAGATAGTCATATACGGTGCAACTGAAATCGGATGTTTACTCGCAACGGAATTTTTTGAAGATTGCGATATTACTCTCATTGATAAAGAAGAAAATCGTTCGGAAGAATTTGATAAACTTGATATAAGTTTTGTTTCGGGCAGTGCAACGGATATCGGAGTTTTAAAAAAAGCAGATATAAACGGAGCAGACGTTTTTATTGCCTGTTCGGGTCTTGATGAAGCAAATATTGTTGCATGCCTTACAGCAAAAAAAATCAGCGGAATAAAAACAATTTGTTTTGTTTCGAAAAAAGAATACCAAAATGTTATGGCACAAGACAAATCAAACGAATATTTAGGCGATTTCTTTATTGATAATATTATTTGGCCTGAGGAATTACTGACTCAGGAACTTTTCCGAATTGTCACCGTAGCACACGCATTGGATGTTGAAAATTTTGCTGACGGAAAAGCAAGATTACTTGAATACAAAGTAAAGCCAACCTCAGTTATTGTCGGAAAAATGGTAAAAGATTGCGGGTTTACAAAAGATACCATTATTGTCGGGATAAAAAGAGGAGAGCTTTTGTTTATTCCAAACGGTTTAACAGAAATAAATTCCGATGATAAACTCATATTTATGGGGACTGCACGTTCATTGGATATTTTAGCAGGGACTTTCTTCCACGAAAAGGAAAGAGTAAAATCCGTTGCAATAATCGGCGGCGGCAATGTAGGTTTTATGCTTGCCAAAAATCTTGAAGTGATGAAAATTAAATCCAAAATTATTGAAAAAAATTATGAAAGATGTGAATATTTATCTCAAGAACTAAATTCAACACTTGTAATTAATGGCGATGGAACAGACTTGAAGCTTTTGGACGAAGAAGAAATAGGCAGTTGTGATGTTGTAATATCCGTTACAAATAATGATGAGAGAAATCTTTTATGTTCTCTGCTTGTCAAACAGTTAGGAGTCAAACGTGTCATTGCAAGAGTATCAAAAGTTTTGAATATTCCGTTGTTTGAAAAAGTAGGGATTGATATCGCTGTATCATCAAAAACATCTGCAATAAATGAAGTTCGCAATGATTTGGATGAAGCCGATGTTGATATTCTTGCAACGGTTGAGCAAGGAGAAGCTGAAGTTTTGGAAATCCCCGTTAAGAAAGATTTTGACGGAAAACTTATTAAGGATATAAGGTTTCCTGCTCCTGCAATTATCGGTGTAGTTCAGCGCAGAAGCCACGTTATTATCCCAAAAGGGGACACCCAAATCAGAATGAAAGATATATTGATTGTGTTTACTAAAGCAGAGGATGCGCAAAAGATTAAAGAGCATTTCAAGGTAGTATAAAATGAGATTTAATTACATCGCAAACGCTATAGGGCTATTGTTGGTTGATATCGGATTTATGATATTCATTCCGTTATTTGTTGCGGTGTTTTTTAAAGAATGGCAATGTGCTATAGCATTTATGGCAGCAGCAATAATTTCCCTAGCACTCGGTGATATTTTACACAGGGTTGAAAAACGTTCTAAAGATGCGGATGCACTTAATGATATAAAACGTACGGAAGCTTTAATTGTTGCATCTTTAGCATGGGTATTATTCGGATTAATTGCTTGTATTCCGTTTTTATTCAACGGATTTAGTTTTATAGATTCATTTTTTGAGTCAGTATCCGGAATTACAACAACAGGTGCAACAATATTAACTTCCTTTGATATCCCTAAATCATTACTATTTTGGCGTTCGTTTATGCAGTGGCTTGGCGGCATGGGGATTATAGTCCTGTTTATCGCCATTATGCCTCAGTTTGCGGTTGCGGGACGACAGATGTTTTTTGCTGAGGCTCCGGGACCTACGGAAGAAAAATTCACGCCCAGAATTAAGAATACGGCATCGGCACTTTGGCTTGTTTACACTGTATTGACCGTGCTTTGTGCAATTTGTCTTTATTTTGCAGGTATGAATCCGTTTGATTGTATTTGCAATGCAATGTCAACATTATCTGCGGGCGGTTTTTCACCTAACCCTGCCAGCATCGGCGGGTATCATTCAAATTTGATTGTCGGAATTATATTTTTATTTATGTTTATTGCAGGTGCAAGTTTTGTAGTTCAGTCAAAAGTTTTGACAAAAATGGATCCTCGACTGTTTTGGAGAAGCGAGGAATTTAGATTTTACACAAAAATTATTATCACAATTTCGACAATTTTGGCTTTTATTTTGTATTTTGAAAATCATTTTTCCATACTGCATTCAATTAGTGCATCATTCTTTCAGGTATTGTCGCTGGCGACTTCAACGGGTTGTTCAAGCGAGGATTATCAGTTGTGGACTCTGAATGCGAAGTTGATATTATTTATATCAATGTTTTTATCATCGTGTTCTGGCAGTGCGGGCGGCGGCGTCAAAATGACCCGCTGGCTGCTGATTTGCAAATATATGAAGAATGAAGTATACAGAATTTTGCACCCTAATGCGGTTTTAAGTATAAAAATTGATAAAGTTGTTGTTCCTACAAATGTTATCAAACAAACAATATTTTTTATGCTTGGATTTTTCCTGATATTTATTGTCAGTGCACTTTTAGTAATCGGAATTGAAGGTGATATTGTAATAGGTGTGACTTCAGCTATCGCATCATTAGGAGACGTTGGTCCTGCATTAGGACACGTTATAGGTCCAATGGGGAATTATTCGTCACTTTCATTTTGGACAAAAATTATATTCATCTTCAATATGTTAATTGGTCGTTTGGAAATCATCCCGTTCCTTGTACTTTTCAGAAAAGAATCGTGGAAAGTAAAATAATTGCCGTTTAAAATTAATAATAATTCGATAAATAATTATCACTTTCCAACATTTACTCAGACAATAATTTATTTGCGAGTTCGGTTTCAAGCGTTCCGTTAAGAGTTTTATTTACCTTTTGCAATTTTTTAGCTATTAAATCCATTTCATCAGTCCAGATAAAGTTATTCTCAACATATTTTTCGGCTTTATCAAAATCCCCGTCAATTTGTATGCGAACAATTTCAGATAGCATTTCTTTTGCAGTAGGTACAACTTTTTCAATATCAACATGAATTTTACCTTCAGGTGTTATATGATAAACTCCATGCTCAAAGAAATATTTATTCTGCATAACCGTTCTGACTCTATGGGCTTGCGACATAGTCGGTTTTGATTTTGGGAACATGTCAACAACGCTCGTTAACAGTATCTGATTTCTTTGTTCTTGTGTGTACATTCCCAGTTCTGTTAACAAATCCACAAATGCCAATGCTCCCATATCTGCTTTATTTTCTTCTATGATATTGCGGTATTTGCCTAATTTTTCACTGCCTTCCTTTGGTCCGAGAGAATGAGCATTTTCATGACCAATTGTAAACCAGTGATCTGCTTCATTGTTATAATATTTTTGTTGATTTTTATCTAAAATCGCATCAAGGCGCTCTTGAAATTTTTTCATATCACTAACAAAACGAATTTGTCTGTGATATACATTTCTGCGACCTCCTCCGATGGTTAATGATAATTTATCAGAATTGGGGAGGTTTTCAGCAAGCGTAATGCCGCCACGATATGCACCAACATCACCCGATGCCATTACCATATCAACATCAACCATTGTCTGCTTTGCATCTTCATCAGAACTTATAGTTTGCTCGTATTCATCATTAAAGGGCATATTTTTTGCAAGTACCGGTAAATATTGCTTTATAGCCATAAGCGCTTTTGTGCCTTCTTTATTTACAATTCCGACTCTGCCTCCTAAAAAATCTTTTGGGACGGGAGAAATCCCGTGTTCCTCCAATAGCTTGGAGAGTTCTTCATTTTCTACAATTGTACCGGTCATTTCATCTTCATAATTTTCTCTTGTAATGGTAAATTCAAGAGGGGTATCCTGTAATGATGCCCATTTTTTATCCGCATAAGCATCTAACATCGGATCTGCCATCCTCAATGCCTTTGACTGCAATAATAAATATTCATTGAAATCATTATTTGTTGAAGTTTTTGCAGCGAGTTCCAGTTCATCCGCCATTTTACCAAAATCATCACTGAAATAATCTATGTAATCAATTCCTTTTAATTTGTCTCCGTCACGAACTACCATAGAGCGGGCATTTAATATTTTTTTGACTTCATTATCCTCACCGTTATTAAGCATTCGAGTCAATACAGAGTGGAATTCCTCTTTTGATAAATCTTCAGGATAAACACCTTTGCCTAATTTCTCATCAACCCCTTTTGCAAGTCGGATTGGAGTTGTCATAGAGTCAATAGCATTTAGACCTTTTTGTGCATCAAATAAAATTTTTGTAAGTTTTGCCTGTTCATTACCCTTTTTAATTTCTTCTTCAAGATATTTTTTAAATGGCAGATTGTGCTTACTGTCAATTTGCATGTGTATATTTTCCAGAATTGCAGCGGCTTTTACCAGATGTTTCAGGGCTTCTTTATCCCCTTGAGCGAGTTCAAGGTACTCAGGGGCATCAGCTTTTAAAAATTTTTTTGTAACAAGATAATCTTTATGGGTACGTTTTTTTAATTCGTCCATAGACAGATTCAGTTCATAATTACTCATTTTATCTCCTTTATTTAACAGTATTAACGGATAAATTATAACATGATTTTCATTACTCGTAAATGTCGAAGCAGGCTGTATTGAATTACTGCTTATATTACTTGGGTTTTTAGATTCTGCCCTCAAGTAATGCAAATTATATATTTTTATAGCTTGTATTTTAATGTTTAATTATTATTTTCTGAGCCTATTAAAAAAAAATTTTAACATTTCATCACATTCATCTTCGCAAATACCACCAAAAACTTTTGTTTTTGAGTCAGATATTTTATTTAAATTCGCAATTGAAAATGCTCCGTATTGATTATCGTAACTGCCAAAATATAAATTTTTTATCCGTGATTGCAAAATTGCCCACCCGCACATCGGACAAGGCTCTAAAGTAACATACATATCACAATCCTCAAGCCGCCAATTACCCGTATGTTCCGAAGCTGTTTTTATAGCCAAAATTTCGGCATGAGATGTTACATTTTTATCTGCCTCTTTTCTGTTGTTTGCTTGAGCAATAATCTTTCCATTATGCACAATCACAGCACCGACAGGAATTTCTCCTTCAGTTTGTCTTGCTTGCTCTAAAGCTTTTTGCATATATTTGTTTATATAATTACTCATTAATTTCATTTTGTGCGAGATTTAGCGTAATCTTTGCAATAAACCCGTATTCCTCGGTTGAATCGAGTTCAATTGTTCCATTCATTGCTTCTACAAGTCCCTTTACAATAAACAGACCTAACCCCGAACCTCTTGTGGTTCTTGTCATTTCATCATCAAGTCTGATAAATTTGTCATATAAGGTATCCAATTTTTCCCTTGATATTTTGTCACATTTATTCTTTACGGTAATTATTGCCTTATTATCTTGAAGTTCCGCACCTGCAACAATTTTTGATTCGGGATAAGAATATTTTACGGCATTTTCATATAAATTAACAATAACTTGTTCTAATCTGCCTTTATCCGCAAACACATCAGGAAAATCAGATGCAAGATTTACAATAATTTCATGCCCGTCATGTTTTCTCAATAACAATTCTGCCTGTTCAAAAACCTGTTTCAAATCAACATTAGTATTTACGGTTCTAAGCCTCATTCCCTCAATATCGGGAATTGTCAACAAATCATCTATAAGACGTTTCAAGCGTTCGGATTGTTCTTTTATAATGCGCAAAGATTTCTGTTTTGTTTCCTCATCCAAAACAATATCCGTACGCATAAGTCTTGAGGTGTAGCCCTGAATACTTGTCAAAGGAGTTCTCAATTCATGAGAAACCGTATCAACAAGGTTAGTTCTAAACTCATTTAATTCTTTTAATTCCTTATTTTTTTGGGCAAGCTCGTTATAAGATTTGTGAATTTCGGATGCCATTCCATTAAATTCATCCGTTAAAAATACTATTTCATAAGGAGTAAAAGAAGTTTTGTATAACCTTATCTGGTGTTCATAATTCCCTTTAGACAGAGCTAAAATAGCTTTGAACAATTGTCTGATATTAATGTATAAATAGAAGATATAAAAACTTATAACCAACATTGTAGAAAGTATCGCAATCAGAACGGAGAGAATAATTTTTATACGATTTTCAACAATACTGTATCTCGCCATAGTTTCGGTTGTTGTAACAATAATCGAATATTTTGGATCCTTATATTTTAAATATACAATCGGTTGATTTTTTTCATCCCCAAAAATTACCGGACTATTCTTTTCTAAAGAATTTACATCCTCAGGCAGCATACTCATTGTTTCGTCAAAAACTTCTTTTGTATAATTATGAGATGCAACAAGATGCTTATTATCAAGCAATATATAAATCTGCCTTGTATCATTTTCCAGGGATTTGAATAATTCAACATCCATATTTTGAGTATTATAAATAACCGCCAAAAATGAACCGTTTTTCAGTTTTGTACTCATAATAGGTTTTTCATTTTCTTTAGCTTCTTTAGTAATACTATCAAGCTCATTTTGAGTTTTTGCAATTATAATTTTTTCACAATGAGGATATTTTTTAGTAAATTTATCCATAAATTCATTTTTTTGCCGGTTAGTCGGCAAAAAATCCAAAGCATCGGCAATTTGATTCAGCGTAGTATTATTTGAACGAATTAAAAAATCCATCTCATCAGATACCATAGTCGCAACAAGTGCTGCAGATTCTCTTAATTGATGTCTGACAGATTGCTGGTTAATATTATTGATAATAAATCCGCTTATTGACATAGGAATAACAACCGCAAAGAAAAAAACAATTGCGATTTGTTCTATTATTTTTAATCTTTTGAATTTAAATTTTCTCATAATTCAGATGTCAAGACTTTAAGACGATAAGTTTATATCGGATAACCATAATTTATTCTTATCAAACAACTTGACATTCCTTTCTTTTTTTAAGCAAATGGTGTCAGTTTGTAACCAACATTTGTGACCGTATGCAAATATTTCGGATTTTTTGCATCCGGTTCAATTTTATTTCTTAACCCGCCTACATGGACTCTGAGCATTCTCACATCTTCATTACTGTCATAACCCCAAACTTCATCCAGTAAAGTCGCAAGTGTAACAGGATTATTAAAATGCTGCATTAAGCAATACAGAATTTCAAATTCGGTAGGAGTAAGTTTTACTTTTTTGTTAACAATTACTGCTTCCAAAGACTCAGGGAATATTTCAATATCCCCGCTTCTCAATACTTCATTTGATAACGGAGAATCACTAATTTCAACCTGATTACGCCTTAACAAAACTCTTATCCTCAACAGGACTTCCTGAACATCAAACGGCTTGACAAGATAATCATCCGCCCCACAGTCAAATCCGCTTGTTTTATCTTCTATAGTACCTTTTGCAGTCAGCATTAATATCGGAATACTTAATTTGGCATTTCGGATATTCTTACACACATCAAAACCGTTCATCTTGGGCATCATAACATCAAGTAAAATTAAATCATAAGTATTATTTAAAGCTTTATTTAAGCCCTCTAATCCGTCTTTTGCACTGTCAACAAAATATCCGCTTGAGCGAACATCAAATTCCAAAAGTTCTCTGATTTCATCGTCATCATCAACAATCAAAATCCTTTTCTGAGCTTCAACCATAAAATTACTCCTTGCATAATGCTATTTTACAAAATGTAATTTTATTTTGCAAGTAATTTTTACTGATAGCAAATTTATTTTTCAGAGTTTTTTACATTAATATGAGCATTAATTTTACAGGAATAAAAAATCTTAATATAAGAGCATTAAGAACACCGGGATACGGTTTCTATCTTAATAATGCAAATCAACTTGAACAAGGCGAAAAATATTATACCGTTGTGAATTTAAAAGCTAATTTAGACGGTACGTCAATACAGGGGGAAGATATTTTTTCAGAGAATTATAAATCCCACATTACACAATATTTAGAGTCTTTGCAAAAAATGAAGCATTTTGTTTTAAGTCAAAAAATTCTTCAAATGGATGAACCGGGGCAAATTGATTTAATTATGAAACATTTCATGGCCCCTGATAATTTGGGCGAAGTAAATCAGGCTTCATTTATTTTGAACGGACAAGAAATCCCTATTGTGCATAGAAATATTTTGCCGCTTTATTCATGTCTTGGCCGAATTACAAGAGATGTATTAAAATATTTCGACCTTGGGAAAGAAACAAGAAAATCCGTTCAGCTTATGAACAATTCCATAACAAGAAATGCCGAAGAATTTATCGAAAACATGAACTTGTAACAATAATTTTATAATTTTTTATTTCAGCTTGATTTTCTGATAAAATGTTTTTTGTTGGGATAAAAGTATGAAAGAACGAATTTTATTATTCTTAATCGTAATAGGTTTGACGTCATTTATATACGTCTTTCAAAACTATACGGATTGGGGATTAGGTTTATTAATATGCTTTATGATGGTTTATTTTGTTACTGCATCTATAGCAACAAAAGTAAAAGCCAGACATGAATTAAAAAACCCAAAAGAAAAAGACGAATCATATAAACCTTTCGTATCGGTTATGATACCTGCACATAATGAAGAAACCGTAATTTCATCAACAATTGCAAGAGTTTTTGAAATGGATTACCCGAATTACGAAGTTATCGTTATTGATGACAGAAGTATTGATAATACGGCATCTGTAATCAAAGGATTGGAAGCGTCTTATAATGGTCGATTAAAAACATTAATACGCGATAAGAACGCATTTCCGGGAAAATCTGCGGTGCTGAATGATGCCCTTGCGTTAGCCAAAGGGGAAGCAATCCTTGTATTTGATGCAGATGCACAAATGGATAAAGATTTTCTTACAAATCTTGTTTATGAACTGCAGCCAAAAGATGTTGGTGCCGTTCAGGCAAGAAAAGTTGTAAAAAATAAAGATGTAAATTTACTTACGAAATGTCAAAATAATGAAATGACAATTGATACTTCCTGTCAGGTTACACGAGATGCCGTAAAAGGTGCAGTTGAGCTAAGAGGAAACGGCGAACTAATCAAACGAGCAGCGCTTGATGATATCGGCGGTTGGAATAATTATACTATAACCGACGATTTGGATATGTCAACAAGATTGCATATTAAAGGCTGGGACGTAAGATTTTGCAAAGATACTGTTGTGTACGAAGAAGGTATTATGTATCTTATGCCGTTATACAGACAGCGCAGAAGATGGCTTGAAGGTACAATCCGAAGATATCTTGAATATTTCTGGGATATTATGACTTCTAAAAAAATGTCTTTAAGAGTCAGAATGGACACCATTGCTTATATTTCAGAGTTCGTAATGCCTGCATGGTTCATTATTGAGCTTATAATTTTACTATTAAAGATATTTATAAAAGATGCTCCGGTCAATACACTTATGTCATCAGTAATTATGGGATGCATAATAGGTATTGGCTTTATGCTTTCATGCAGGTATGCACTCAGAAAATATGATGATATAGGCAGAATTGATGCATTTACACAAGCTGTTATTACATCTGCGTATTTGCTGATAATATGGTTCCCGCTTGTATTGTTTATCGGAACAAAAATCTTGTTTATGAAAAAGGATATGAAATGGGGCAAAACAACCCACGGGCTTGTTGCACACGAACATGCAATTCAACGGGCTAAAGAAAAAATAAGACAGGCTAAAGAAGAATTAAAAAAATTATTAATGAAATAATAAAAATAGGAGAAAAATAAATGACAACAACACTAACAGTCGAAGATGTAAAAGCTAAGATAAGAGCCGTTCCGAATTTTCCAAAAGAAGGAATTATATTCCGTGATATTACAACCGGTATCAAAGACGGCGAAACAATGAGATTTATGATAGATTATCTTTGCGAGCAATATAAAGAATTTAAAATTGATTATATCGCAGGAATAGAAAGCAGAGGTTTTATTTTCGGAATGCCAATGGCATATAAATTGGGCTGCGGATTTATTCCTATCAGAAAGCCGAATAAGTTACCTGCGGAAACAATTTCAGAATCTTACGGTTTAGAATACGGTACTGACACAATTGAAATTCATAAAGATGCAGTTGAAAAAGGTGCAAATGTCTTGATAGTTGATGATTTGTTGGCGACAGGCGGAACAGCCGTTGCGGCTTGCAATTTAGTCCGCAAAGTCGGCGGGAATTTAATCGGCGCAGCATTTTTAATTGAGTTAAATGATTTAGGCGGTCGACAAAAATTACAAGATTGCGGAAAAATTATTTCTATGCTACAATACTAACAAAAGATATAAATTAGGAGATATATAAATGAAGAAATTAGTATTAGTTTTAGCTGTATTGTTGGTCACACCGCTTGCAACACTTGCGGACGAAGCTCAACAACAAACAAATTATTATAAACCATATTACGCTCAAGGAAATGTAATTCCGGGTAAAAAAGTTGAATATGCCGAAAAAAATTCAAAAGTATACAAAAGAGCATCAGGAAATGATTATATTTTGAAATATAACATTGATGATTTAGAATCAGCACCTTGGATTAACGGCGGGAAAAGAAATTATAAATAATGATAAAAAAAGAGTCGGTTTTCAAAACCGGCTCTTTTTATATTCCTATCACTTCAGTTTCTTCAAGCGGTTTTTCGATTTGTTTTTGCGCTTCTTTAGAACAAATTCCCAAATTCTCGGATAATATACCTTTGATGTATGCTGTTATATTTTTCCCTCCAACAGGAACACCTTTGTCAGTAATAGTCACATCTTTTTGGTCCTTAAACCTTTTGAAAAAATTTTTGTATTCATCCAACCCGAATTCGGATTTTAAAATATTTCCGCAAGTTGTTGTGGTATTCTCTCCGTTACGCCCGAATTTTATCGGTTCACCTATATGCATACCGGTCAGGGATTTATTATCACCTTTACCATAAGCAAAACCGACAGGAACAACCGTGACTTTTTTCTTTATTGTCAAAACTTTATTTATCAGCTCAGCTATCCCGACTTGAAAACGACTGTCAAAATCCAAATCCTTACGAATTGCAAGTTTTCCTTCAGGGAAAATAAATATATTTGATTTGTTACGAACAAAATCCTTAATTAAAGGCAGAAATGCCCTTGCGTTTACTCCCTTGTCACCGCTGTAAATATTTGCATCAATCCCGACTGCCCCGATATTTTCAAAGGCTTTACGCTTAGTCGGATTCATAGCTTTTAAGATATCTTGATTTAAAATTATTTTAGGAAGGGGAAAATTTTTATCTTTGCCTGCATTTTTATATGCCTGAGTAAGTAAAGTACTTAAAACGGCAAGCATTGAGGGATCTTGTCTTTGACTGGAATGATTCATTATAAAAATTACAGAACTGTCATAATGTGCAATTTTTTCAAGAATCTTATCTTCCGTATTTACATCAATTGTTTTTGAACTGCTGAAATATCTGCTTATTTCCTCTAATTGTGCCAAATATTTTTCATTAGACTCCGGGGCAATTTGTGCAATATTTTTAGTAATAATCTTTGTTTGCTTACCTTCAAATAAATCCGCAAAACGGTTTGTTATAATTCTGAAAATATATTCGCACTTCTGAAATCCCTTTTCACTTGATGCATACACATTAAGACCTGTAAAAGAAGGATTTGACAGCATTTCACTATTAAAGTTTGCGATTTTTTTTGCGTTTGTTAACTGCTGTTTGCAATAATTTTGATAAATATTATAATTACAAGATATATTCACTAAAATCACCGTTTTAAGGATAATATTACATTTATATTAAAAACGGTGATTTTATTTTTTGCTATTTTAAGTAGGAATTTTTTTATTTTTATATTCTTTTTCAATCCCTTTAATTAGAGTATTCATTCCGTGATAATATGCACTTACACCACCGCTACTTGAGGACATTGAAAAGAAAGCGGCATCATAACCGTTGTGTTTATATTCTTTTTGTAAAGCATTAAAAATCTTATGACCATAATCAGCAAATTGATCAAATAAGGATGATGCGTGTTGCATTGTAGGGATAGCACTACCTGAAGAATGAACAACCATATCCGCACCGGAAGAAGAACCTATAGCTAAAGAAGACGACGCACCGCTCAAAGAGGACATCCCCGCACTTTTGTACATCTTTGCCTCCAATTTTGGTTTATTTATCCTTATTCGGGCTGTAAATGTAATCCCATTTATACTGTTTTCAATCATTATTACCTCTTTAATAATAAAAATCGTAAAATTTTTTTTTTGCTAAATGTAGAAAATCTTTACAAACCTTAATGGCACCCCCCGCAGCCTGAGCATCCGCCTTTAGTGCAAGAATTAGAAAACAAATCCTTAAAATCAAATACTTTATCTGCCAATATCGCATCAATAACAGGGGGCAAAAGTTTTTCTGATATTGAGTGTACCTCATTCAAATAATCATCAACATGTGTATCAAGCCCAATAAG
The DNA here is from genome assembly GCA_902766975.1 of uncultured bacterium. Classification (GTDB taxonomy): domain Bacteria; phylum Cyanobacteriota; class Vampirovibrionia; order Gastranaerophilales; family Gastranaerophilaceae; genus Zag111. Next base: position 22,321 of record CACXFH010000045.1, read on the forward strand.
TATAGGATACTGTGCAATAATTTTATTTTTTGAATGTATGGTAACACCGCTGACTTTTATACCGTCTGAAAAAATTTTTTCTATTGCATTCTTACTTTTATACGCAGGTAAAAGTGCAGGATGAACGTTCACAACATTATCACAATCATTGACAAAATCAAATGCGTCATAAAATATTACTAAATCAAAAGCAGAACAATCAATTTTTGCAACATCATCATCAAAAGGAACAAACTCAACATCTCTTCCTTCAAAATATTTTTTTATATTTTTAAATACTTCAGGATAAGATATTGCAATTTTTTTTGGCATATTTACCATTTCCTTCTGTTAACAGATTTTACAAGCTTCACCTTTTGTTCTTTGATAAAGATATCTTGTTCAATATTATTTGTCAAATATAAATTATTTTTTCCCAAGTCATTGCCCACTGTATCTTTAAAAAGAGCTTTTGCTGCACTTCCCAGCGGGGTAAATATTTTATTTACTTTCATAATGTATATATTGTATAATAAACACTTATTATGTGCAAGTTACTTATTTGCAAAAAAATTTTTTTTGTGTTTTACATATTGATAAAATAAATATTGGAGGTCTAAAATGAGAATCCGCGAAGTATCAAATAGTCCGAATTTTCAAGCAAAAATGGTAATTACGGATAAAAGAATTCAAAGATTTATAAAATCGTCTTTTACATCAAAATCAAAAGATACATTTGACAGTTTGGACAAGTTTACAAAAATATATCCGGATACAATTGTTACAGTCAGCATCAAGAATAAAGAGGGGAAAAATTATCTGGTTACAAAAAATTGCACAACAGACTCATTTGAAAAAAAACTTATGCATGACAGTGAAACCGTAAAACTTGAAGACCAAACCTTATTTCTTGATTTAATTAAAAAAACAATGGATAACAAAACTTTTTGGGCAAAATAATTATATAAAAATAATATGACAAAAAAAAGGAAGATTTATCAAAATCTTCCTTTTTAAAATTATCGTATACTTTATTATTTACACAATGCAAGTAATATACCGGCTGCAACTGCGGAACCGATTACCCCTGATACATTTGGTCCCATAGCGTGCATCAACAAGTAGTTTTGAGAATTGTACTCTAAACCGACCTTATTTGATACTCTTGCCGCCATCGGAACAGCAGAAACACCGGCTGAACCGATTAATGGGTTAATAAGTTTTGGTTCACGTTTGCCGATTTTTGCTGCAATTATTTCACACAAGTTCATCAATTTTGCCATCAACACACCTGCACCTGTAGCAAATGAAAATGCCAAAATTCCAAGTACAAGAATGAATAATGTCTGAACCGTTAAAAAATGATCAGCAGACAATTTTGAACCGACCGTCAAACCTAAAAATATTGTAACAATATTTATTAAAGCATTTTGCATAGTATCAGATAATCTGTCTACCACTCCGCATTCTTTACATAAGTTGCCGAATGTAAATGCCCCGACTAACGGGCAGGCAGATGGTAACAAAATTATACACATAAATAATACTATAAGCGGAAATACAATTTTTTCACGTTTTGAAACAGGTCTTAACTGTTCCATTTGTATTACACGTTCTTCTTTTGTTGTAAACAATTTCATAATCGGCGGTTGAATAACAGGCACCAATGCCATATAAGAATAAGCAGCAACCGCAATTGCACCTAACAATTCAGGAGCAAGAGCACGTGTTACATAGATAGATGTCGGGCCGTCTGCTCCGCCAATAATACCTATTGCACCAGCTTGAGGTAATGTAAAACCAAATAAACACAATGCCATCAATAAAGCCCCGAATATACCAAACTGAGCCGCTCCGCCTAAAAGTGCAGTTTTTGGATTCGCAATTAACGGACCGAAATCAGTCATTGCACCTACTCCCATAAATATGATTAACGGGAACAAGCCTTTATCAATACCAAAATTGAATATTATACCCAAAAATCCATTTGGACCTGCGATTGCTTCGTTCGGGTCTAAAAAAGCAATGTTTGATAAAATACCACCAAAAGCAATCGGGACCATAAGTAATGGTTCATACTGCTTTTTGATACCGAGCCATAACAGAAACAAGCATATCAAAAGCATAATCGGATGACCGAATACATGCAGGAATTGTTCAACTCCGTGCAATTTCGGATCCGGAGACAAAATCAGATTATAAATACCTGTATTTTGCCATAGATTTACTAAACCGTCTGTAATTTCCATCTATAGCCCCCTAACCGATTGTTACCAATACTTGTCCGTTTTGGACTTTATTACCGACTTCAATTTCGACCGATTTGACAGTACCTGAAACAGGTGATTTGATTTCTGTTTCCATTTTCATAGCTTCTACAACTGCAATTACATCGCCTTCAGATATAGTATCGCCCTCAGAAACCAACACTTTAAGAACATTCCCAGGTAAAGCAGCTTTAACGGGAGTTCCTTCACCACCGATACTTGCTTTAGCTTCGATACCGTCTTTTACACTGAAATCATATAATTTGCCGTTAACGGTTGCTTTATCGCCTTCCAGTGCAACTGCATATTTTTTGCCGTTAACAGTTACGGTATAACCATTTGTATCATTTCCTGCAGATGCTTTAGGTTCTGCAGATTTTTCATTTTTACGAACACCTATTGTGCCTTTGCCTTGCAAGAATAAAATACCCTTTTCTTTACAAGCTGCAGAAATAAATAAGTTTTCATCATTAACATCCAATCCTGCATCTTCAAGACGTTTTTTAGCAACTTCAAGTCCTTTATTCGGATCTTTGTCATTCAAATCAACAACAGTTTCGGTTGTCGGCTCTAAACCTAATTGTTCATGAGCAATTTTAACAACTTCTTCATCAGGCTGACAAGGAGTTTTCCCAAAATAGCCTAATACCATTTTGCCGTAACCTTCGGCAATTTTCTTCCATTTACCAAACATTACGTTATTAAATGCCTGTTGGAAATAGAATTGAGAAACAGGAGTAACAGATGTACCAAAACCGCCTTTTTCAACTACTTCTTTCATCGCTGCAACAACTTCCGGATATTTATCCATCAAGTTGTTATCACGAAGCATTTGTGTGTTTGCTGTCAAAGCTCCACCCGGTAACGGAGATTGAATAATCATCGGATTTACTGCCATAGCTTCAGGAGGCAAGAAATAATCTTTCATACATTCTTTAAAGATTTCTTCTGTTTCAAGAATTTTTTCCACATCAATACCCAAATCGTATTCTGTGCCTTTTAAGGCATGCCACATAGAAACAATATCAGGCTGAGCAGTTCCGCCTGAAACAGGCTTCATAGATAAGTCAATGCAATTTGCTCCGCCTTCTAAAGCAGCCAAATAAGCAGCTAATCCTGTTCCTGCAGTTTCGTGAGAGTGGAAACGAATATCAGCATCCGCACCTAAAATTTCTCTTGTTCTTTTTACGGTTTCAAAAACTTTTCTCGGTGCTGATGTACCTGATGCATCTTTAAATGCCAAGGAATCAAATTCAATTCCCGCATCCAAAATTGAACGTAAAACTCTTTCATAAAACTCAACATCATGAGCCCCTTTACACCCGATAGGCAATTCCATCATTGTGATTGTTACTTCATGTTTCAGACCGTGTTTTTTAATACATTGGCTTGAATATAATAAGTTATTAACATCATTCAATGCGTCGAAGTTTCTAACCGTTGTAACCCCGTGTTTTGCAAACATTTTTGCGTGCAAATCAATAACATCTCTCGGTTGAGAATCCAGACCTACAACGTTTACCCCTCTTGATAAGGATTGTAAGTTGATATCCGGACCTACAGCAGCTCTGATTTTGTCCATTGTTTCAAAAGCATTTTCGTTGCAATAGAAAATCGGAGATTGAAATCTTGCTCCGCCTGCAACTTCAAAGTGCTTCAAACCTGCTTTTACAGCAGATTGAAGTGCCGGAATAAAATCGTCGACAAATACTCTGGCACCGTAAACGGATTGAAAGCCGTCACGGAATGAAGTATCCATTACTTTAATCAGTTTTTTACTCATATTTATATCCTTTCGTTTGTTATTTGTATAATTTAATAGTTTGATTATTTGATGATTATTTCAGTGCTATCGCACAATTCATGTACTTAACCACGTTTAGCCATAATTGCAGCTATCGCAACCGCAATTGCCTCATCAACATTTGATGCGACCTTTTTCGCTGTTGATTTTACTTCTTCCACTGCTTCGGGGAAGATTTTGTTTAACCAGCCGACAATTTTTGACATTATACCCATCGCAAATATTAATACCGTAAGAAATGCCAAAACAGTTCCCATGCCTATCAGCAGCAATGCCAACCCGTTTTCTAAATTGTTCATAATATATCTCCTATGTTTAATATTAATTCTTTATTATTATCGGTTTGCAAAATAAGTTCACCTTTATTATTTATATTTTTTGCATAACCTGATTTAATTTCATTCAAAACCTGAACTTTTAAATCTTTTTCCAAAAAACAATTTCTGTTCAGATAATCATTCATAATAAATTTGAAGCCTTCAGATAAAAATTTGTCATAATTTTCGAAAAAATTATCCAAAAATTCGTTTAAAAAAGCATCTGCATTCACCGGTTTGCCAATTTCAAGATTTAGTGCAGTAACAACCCTGTCAGGAATATTTTCAACATCATTTTGTGCAGCATTGAGATTCACCCCGATACCCAAAATTATGCCCTTTAGCGAACCTTTCTCAACAACAGTTTCACAAAGTATACCGCAAATTTTTCTTTTCCCGTCAACCATTACATCATTTGGCCATTTAACTTTCGGATTGATACCATAATTTTCAAAAACCTTGCACAATATAACCGAAGCATATTGTGTGAGATTTGAATAAACTGATTTAAACACATCAGACGGCTTTAAAACAACCGAAAAGAAAAGATTATTTTCACCCAAATCAACCCACTTGCGATTTAATCTGCCACGTCCGCAAGTTTGTCGCAAAGCATGCACAACAGTTTTATCCGCCATTGCAGAAATATGCTCTTTTGCATAGCTATTTGTTGATTCGGTCTCCTCTAGTCTTAAAATTTCCATTAATATCCTTCGGTCTGAATTCAGACATTATTAATCAGTATCATTATACTACAAACAAAAATTATAGAATATAAAATATATTTAACCTGAAATTTTTGAATTTATCCGATAAAAGGGTGATGTTTTGAAATACAATTATTATTAAAATATCTTTACCATGCAATTAACAATCCATGATTACAACAAAAAATATAAGCGCTTGGAATACGCACAAACTCCCGCAAAACCTCGTTTTGCACCTGCGTATATTATTAGCGGTAAAAGAGCGGATGAATTTGTAAAAAAATATAATAAACAATCCGAATCTCTTATAAAAAACTCAATATTAATGACTGCATCAGGAACCATCATCGGATGCGGAATGGCTTTATCTCAAAGTTCTAAAAAAATCGGCATTATAATGAAGTCATTAGCGGGTGCTGTTGTCGGTTTGGCGGGGGGAATAATTATTTCCCAACAAGAGAAAAACAAATTGATGGATGAATACCATGTTGAAGAAGTTTAGTTGCTGTTAATTTTTTTTCTGAACAACACATTAAAATTTGTTAAAAATATTTTATTTTCTTTTCTTTTGAATGTATAATTCTGTTAATAAAAACATAGGATTATATTTGTATGAAAAAATTTATAGCATTATTTTTAACACTTATTATGACATCAATAAATGGAGCATTCGCATTTAGCGAAGTTTATTATCTGAAAAATACCACTCCTGCAACTATTCAACCAAGTGTCTTAAACGGATTTTATTCACAAAATTTTCAAGTAATTGATCAAAAAAATCCTTATTATGCAAAGTCAACCAAAAATACACAGGATTATGCGGTTGTAATATTGCAGCAAAGCGGCAATAATACATTTTATTATTATCAGTCAAATGATAACAAAAAAATCAACAAATATATTCTCAGAGCGATAAGAAGAGCTGATATAGAATATGAACAATCTTTCAATTCCAATATAATCAGTACATTTGATGATATAGCAAACAGAACTATACAATCTGCGGGGACTCCGGCACAAAACAAATACATATTTAATGATAACGAACCTGCATATTCAAACAATTATAGCAGTACAACTTCTACAATAAAACAAAATTCAAATACTTATAAAGGCTATGTTGCCAATGTAGAATCCGGAACAAAAATAAAAATATATCTTCAAAGCGCAATAAATACCGCCTCCGCAGTTGAAGGAGACAGAGTAATCGCTGTTTTGACGGATAATTTAACCCATAACGGATACGTTGTTGCCCCTCAAGGGAGCCTTGTTTACGGCATATTAACTAAAGCAAGACATGCAACATACGGTTCAAGAAACGGTAGGGTGGTAATTGATTTTAATCAGTTGGTTACACCTGAAGGAAAAACTTTTAATATTGAAACGGAAAAAATAGATTTTACCGTCACAAATGAGGGTAAAGTGGGAAGAGTCGCATCAAATGTTGCGGTAGGCGCAATTGTCGGAGCTTTGGGCGGTCTGATTGTAGGTGCAATATCAGGCAATCCCGGGGTCGCAACCGCAATCGGAGCAGGAGTCGGCGCAGGCGGAGCATTAATCGGCGGAACGGCAGAGCGAGGGGTAGATGCTGAAATCCCTTCATTTACGGAAATGGAAATTACACTTACAAAACCGTTCAATACGACAGTAAGTTATTAAAGAGGCTGATATAGATGGATAAAAGATTAATTACTGTCGGAGTTGTAATTTTGGGAGCTGCAATATTTATAAAAATTGCATTCGTTTTACTTTCTCATGTCAAAATTGATGAATTCCACAAAACGGCAATTACGTTTATCGTTGACTCATCTTCTGCCAATCAGTCAAAAATGCCTGCTCAAATAAAATATATAAAATCTTTGTGTGCGGTTTTGGATCCTGAAGATGCAATAAAGATAATAAAAACAGATAAAACATCCTATTTAATATATGAAGGTTCCCCGGGCGACGGAGTTGCAATATCCAATGCAATGAAAAAATATACCCAAAACGGGAGTAACCAAAATTCATACGGTGAAGCGATTAAAAAGGCGGTAGATTATTCTCTTACAATGAAAAAAAACGGATATAATGCTTCAATTGTTGTAATTGGAAATTTAGAAGACAACGGAGATGTTTCAAAGCGTATAAATTGGAATACTCTGCCTAAAAATATTGAAAAAACACAAAAATATTTACCCGAACTTTCTATGATGTTTGCGTTTGCTGATCCACAAAAACTTGATGAAGTTAAAACTAAATTAAATCCGATTTTGGGTGAAAATAAACTTATTCTTGTAAATGAAGTAAATCTTCAAAAATCAAATAACAAATTTATTAAAGCCATAGGCAGATAAAGGAGTAACAATGGGTTTTACCATAAGCACAAAAACTAAAGAACAATCATTTAATCAAAAAATAGTATATGTCAGTTCAAAACCGAATTATGATTTTCAGGTTGAAACGGATTTTGAATTCATACTTGGTGTTCAGTATGACGAAAAATCCAATAAATGCAGACTGGTAAACAAATATGGCTACCCTCAATTTAAATTTAAAGGGGAAATTTTGCCGGAAAAAATGATTATTGAAAAGGTTTGCAAAATAATGATTGACGGAACGGATAATTTTATCACAATAAAAGTAGGAAATGTTTCGGAACAGGTACATAATGAAGCAAACTCACCTGCTGAGAATACTCATCAAACAAATAACATCGAAAAAAATAAATCAAAAATTGAAACAGAAAGAGTCAAAATTGTAAAAGAAGTTTCTGCAATAATTAATTCTCTGAAACGTAAAATTTCAGTAAACTCAAAAATAGGAATATTATTACATTTAGGGCTTTTAATAGCATCTTTTATTTGCGCTTTCGGAGTATCAAATTATCTTATGGGTATTCCGATGAGCAATGACGGCACAACAGTACAGATTCCAATGAATGCAAGACTTGTAGTATTCTATGCTCTAATGATTTATTCTGTTGGTTCTATGTTGAAACAAGGAATGTATTTGTTTATGCAAAGAAAAGCAGCAGTAAATACTTCAACTCCTGTTATTGTGGAAAAGTTAATGATAACACTGTCATTGATTTTCTTTATATCAATTTATTTAATTAATTTGTTATATTATATTGCAGGTAAAATGCAGCTTTTTGCAATATTTATTTCTCTGTTCTATGCGGGGACCGCATTGACATTGGCACTGGGGTGCGGATATTTTAAGCACGGCAGCGCTATTGCAAGACAGGAACTGGATAAATATGAGTACAGGGAAGATTTTGAAAAAGTAATCAAATCATACCAAAGCTGGATAGATAATTACGCAAATTCACTCAGTGAAAGTAAAATTATAAAAATTAAAGATAAATTATTAAATTTGCAAATATGGTCTGCATTAGAAACAGGCTTAGGATTATTTACGGCTCCATTTTTGGCTTACGGAGTTTCAAACACTTTAGCAATGTGTTTTCCTGAAGCCGCAGGCTGGATGCGCATTGGCGGGTTAAGATTCAGCCCGATATTTCTTGTACTTGCGACATTTTTAATTATATTTGCATTTTTCGCATTTGTTAGTGCATTTACAACGCACAAAAAAATCGGGGC
>CACXFH010000046.1 GCA_902766975.1 uncultured bacterium
AGCTTTCATATTTTCTTCTGCGTTTTTACTATCCACTTTTTTATTCCCCCTTATTTTTTTCATAGCGTTCAAAATTTTTGACGAGTTTATACCAAAACTTTCCAATGTCGCTTTAATATTTGAATTTTCGAGATTAACCATAGCTAATAAAACAGCTTCAATTCCGACAAAATCATCTTTTATCTTTTCGCTTTCCGATATGGCAAGTTCCAATAATCTGCCTGTTTCAGTTGACATATATATGCCCTGCGGATTGACAGGCGAAGAAAGTTTTGGAAATCCTTCAACTTTTTCAACAATTTTATTTATAAAATTTTGATTTAATAATTTTAGTTCTTCCAAGTAGTCTTTAATTATTCCTTTATCTTTAATCATCGCAAGCATTATATGTTCCGGCTCTATTTGAGAATTTTTGTAAGAGCTCATCAAATTGCTTGCAGATGCTAAAATTTCCTGAGAATAATTTGTAAACTTATCAAAATCTAACATACTATTAAACTCCATATAATTTATATTATCAGTTTAACGTTATTTTTTAAAAAGTCATATAAAATTAACTTTTATTTAATGTTTTTACAAAAACAAAAAGGCAACCGCATTAAGGTTGCCTTCAATCTTTTTCATATATTATTTTCTCTTACAATATAAAGCCTTCTAAGCCTTGATTATCAAAAATTTCAATGAACTTATCAATGGTGCAATTTACTTCATTACCTGCCTCATCAATTATTTGAATAACATTATCAAATGCACTTTCTTCAACATCAGCGGCTTTTGATACAAACATAACTTCACCGATGTTATTTAACGCATTGATTTCGTTTTCTAATTCATTGTTTGTAAATTTCAAATCCATAATGTCCCTCATTATTGCTTACAACATATAAAACGGCATAAAATCTCTAAGACTTTAGAATATTTTTGATTTGTTTACAATTATTTACAAACTCAATCGAAATTAATTTAAATAATATATAGTGCTTTTATACATTAAAATAAAAGCCACCTGAATTAGGTGGCTTTACTAATTAGCTAATCTCTATAATTTTGTAACAACGGCTTTACGTGGAGTAAGCGTAGTTTGATTTATCGGTTCTCCATCCATTTTTGCAAAAAATGCCCTTATTTTACCGACATTTTGCTAAGCAACAGTTTGTTTCACTGCTTTTTTCGCTCTGTATAAACTTACATCTTTGCCTAATATATCAAGTATTCCAACCATATCGGCTCCGCAGGTTCTTCCTGTTATTGCGGCTCTTACCGCCCACATAGTAACTTTTGGCTTTATTCCAGCAGTTTCCTTCCAATATGCCCTGAAATCAGCAAGCTTTTCGTGAAGATTTTCTTCACTCCATTCCCAATCTTGAGCTTTTGAAATGAAATCTTTTAATACATCTTGACAAGAATCACTGTCTAACGCTTTTTCCCAAGCTTCAGGTTCCATTTTCACATCTTTACCAAAGAAATAAGGAACAGCATCCGTAATATCAGACAAAAGTGTCAGCGGTTCTCGTGTAATTTCAACCATTTTTGTATATTGCTCATCAGTTAATTCATTGAGCGGATACTGAGTTAAATATGGTTTTAATCTTTCTTTCAATTCTTCAATAGGCAACATTTTAATATAATGGCTGTTCATCCATTTTAATTTGTCATATTCGAAAATTGAATTTGAAGATGAAATTTCATTTATTCTGAAATCCTGCGCAATTTCATCGACAGTTTTAATTTCTTCTCCGTCAGACGGTGACCAACCTAACAATGCAACAAAATTAATTAATGCATCTGTTAAATATCCTTCTTTTACGAAATCTGAAACCGCTGTTGCACCGTGTCTTTTTGAAAGTTTACTTCTATCAGGAGCCAAAATCATTCCCAAATGCCCAAATCTCGGAACTTCAAAACCTAAAGCCTCGAAAATCAGTATTTGTTTATACGTATTTGAAATGTGATCTTCCCCTCTGATAACGTGAGTAATCTTCATCAATGCATCATCTATGACAACGGCATAATTGTATGTAGGTGCTCCGTTTGATTTCATAATTACAAAATCGCCAATTAAATTTGTATCAACATGAAGTTTACCTTTGACCAAATCGTCGAATTCAAGAATTGATGAATCATGGAACGCAGCCTGTGCTTTTGCAACATTGAATCTGATTGCAGGTTTTCTGCCTTCGGCTCTTAATTTTTCTTTTTCTTCTGCTGTTAAATTTTCGCATTTTTTTGAATATACATAAGCACGTTTTTGAGCAGTAGCTTCTTCTTTTTCAGCTTCCAGTTCTTCCGGAGTACAGAAGCATTCATAAGCAAATCCTTTATCCAGTAATTCCTGAATATATTTCGGATAAATATCAAATCTTTGAGATTGAGTATAAGGACCATAATCACCGCCTACATCAGGACCTTCATCCCAATTTAATCCCAACGCTTTTAAACTGTCAAAAATATTATCAACATATTCCTGCTCTGTTCTTAATGCATCGGTATCTTCAATTCTTAAAATAAATTTCCCGTTATTTTTCTTTGCAAACAAATAATTAAATAATGCCGTTCTGGCGGTTCCAATGTGTAAATTCCCGCTCGGTGACGGTGCAATTCTTACTCTTACATCTGACATTTTTGCCTTCTTTCCTTTTATATTACTCCTCACCCGCACTATCTACGGCGGGAGAAGACAGAATTTCAACTTGAGCAATTTGCTAAAGTTACGAATTCGGGCGAGAAAATTCCCACCCTTAATACTTTGAACATTTCCCCCTGAAATTGGGTAAATGATCTGCAAAAATCGTATCACAATAATAAAGTCATTTCAAGAGCGCATTATTGTTCTCCTTGAGGAAAACTTACCTCAGGAGCATCAGTGTCATTCTCGGAAGGCATTTGAATTTGCAAATTATCATTAGCATTATTCGCTTGCTGTTCATCTTGAGATAATTCGTTAATTAATTCTTTTGTTTTGACTGTATATTTTTGAATTTTTTCTTCACGCTTATCAATATTTTTTTGAGTTTTAACAATTTGTTTTTCAAGCTTTTTAATGTCTTTTTTAGTTTGTTCAATTTGATATTGGTGATACATTTGTTCAAGTTCCGTTCCTTCTGTTGAACCTGCAAATTTTTGGAGTTGCTTATTATCTCTGTATTTGTCCTTATAATCCGCACGAAGCTCTTTTAATTCATTTTTATATTCTTGATTTATTTGTTTTACTTCTTTTTTATCCTCTGATTTTTTTTGTTTATTAATAAATTTATCTTGTTTTACAAGCGCCTTTTCTTCTCTGACAACAGTTTGGTAATCAAGTGCGCCGTCTTTTTGAAGTTTGAATCCGTTAGCACTTACCTTTGGCATAAAGTTTTTATCCAGCGAAATAAATTTAGACTGTTCCCCGTAGCAATCAACACTCCACGTTCCAAGAAATACAGGCTTTTCCCCTGTATAACCGTAAGCCTGAACAACAACTCTGTCCGGATACCCTGCATCAAATCCCAATGGTCTTATATCCCACCTTTTTTCAATAAGATTCAAATTCTCATATTCTTTCCAGTAATATTTTATAGCATCGCGCACAGCAGAAAGGTCATAACTTTTTTTAGTTTTAAAATCATAAATATATATTCTTGTTTCCCAAATTCCGTCAACACAGCTGCCTATTTTTTCTTTGGCAAGTAATTTTGTACCGTCTGCATTAAAATCAACAGGAGTAAGCGTTCTGAAAGCTGCATAATTGTCTATCGCCTTATCCGTAGATAAAATAGGATTTTCTTCTCTGTGAGAAGTATTTGCCTTGAGAATTCTGTTCATATTGTTTTCTGTTTGATCTAAAGGAATTACAAACAAATCCGCCCCGACAGACCCGGAATCGCTGTAATAATATATTGCGGGATATACAAGTTTGGTATAATCGGGTGAAGTGACTCCCTGACCGTTAATAAAACGATTAAAATACAATTTTCTGCCAAGCTGAAGCTCTACACCACCCGGTGGATCATTATATTTTACAATTTTAAATACAGGCTGAGGAACATATTTAAAATCAGATGGGGTTTCAATTTTCGGCGTTTCTACTTTAAATGTTGAAGGATCTTTGTATTCAGATTGCTTTTCGTATTCTTCGACCGTCATATAGCCGCTTGGGTGGCGATTTAACAACTTTGATTCCTTTTTGTAGAGTAAATCATCTTTTTTAACATTATATTCATACTGAATTTCTTTAGATTTATAATCTTTTTTTGTAAACGGATTTCTGAATTTTGATGCTTTTGTCTTCGGGGTAAAAGCATATGCCCCGATTCCGATTAAAAATATTAAAAGTGTTATTAAAAATTTTTTCATACTGCCTTTCTGAACTTGCCTCAGAATATCCTTATTCCATTTATTTAATAATAAATTTATTTTAGTCAGATTAAAATATTATACAAGTCCATCTTTCATTGCCGTCGCAACGGCTTTTGCTCTTGTTTTTACATATAATTTTTGCAATATGTTATGAACATGAGTTTTTGTTGTTGCAATGGTAATAACAAGTTTTTTAGAAATTTGCGGATTATTTAAGCCTTCAACCAAAAGAGCAAGAACTTCCATTTCTCTTTCTGTTAAACCATAGAGATTTTTTCCTTTTTTATAATTGATTTCACCTGTCGGCTCATCTGGAGATGCCGATTTACGAATGTTTGACAATACAACTCTTGCAATGGCAGGGTCAAGCCAACCGACACCTTCACTAACTGCTTTTATTGCTGTTATTGTTTGTTCCGAAGTCGCACCTTTGGTAATATAACCATCAGCACCGGCCGCAAAAGAATCCAAAATATCACTTTCATCATCTCTTGAAGTATTCATTAAAACTTTAATTTCGGGAACAGAGTTTTTAATTTTTCTTGTAGCCTCAATACCGTCTATTGTCGGAACTCCGATATCCATAACAACAAGATCCGGTCTTAATTGCAAAGCTTGTTCAACACCTTCTTGACCGTCTGCACTTGTTCCGATAACTTCAATCAGACCGCTTTTTTCTAAAGCAAAAGACAAACCCATCCTTGTCATGTCGTGATCTTCTACAATAGTCACTTTTATTTTTCTATCCATATCTAAACCACCCTTGATGCGGCAGCTACATTTGTTAATAAAAATGAAAATTCACTGCCCTTATTTACTTTACTCTCTACCCAAATTTTTCCGCCATGAGCTTCGACTATCTGACGAGACAAATATAATCCTAAACCTGTTCCCGTAGAACGTTTTTTGCTCGTCCCCTGAGAAAATCTCTTAAATAAATTCGGAATATCTTCTTTTGGAATACCGTTCCCGTTATCAGCGACCGAAAATAACAAATCTCCGTTTTGAAGCTTCACAAACACATCTATTGTTCCGCCTTTATTTGTATAATTCAACGCGTTACCGCATAAATTCATAATTACACGCTTTATTTCAGATCTGTCCGCATCAATTAAAATTTCTTCATTAAAATCTGAATGAACATTGAATTTTATATTCTTTTTACTCGAGAGCGGAGACAATTCTTCATAGCATTGCCTTAATAACGAATTAACATCAAAAACGGATTTATAAAGATTTAGTTTTCCGCTCTCAAATCTGTAAACTTCTAATAGAGCATTAACTAATCCGAGCAAATCTTCATTACTTTGAAGCATTGTACTTAATAATGTATTCTGCTGCTCGGTAATTTCGCCCAATGAGCCGTCTAAGAAAAATTTAAGGGTCTGAATTGCAGCAGACAATGGGGTACGCAAATCATGCGTCAAGGTTGCAATAAAATCGTCACGCAATCTTTCAGTTTCTTTTTGAGCAGTAAAGTTTCTTATAACTCCTACAAAGCGTTTGCCGTCAGATAAAGATGCAAAGTTGATTTCTGCAGGAACATACTCTCCGCTAAGGCTGTTTCTTATATATAAATCTCTCAGTAAAAATTCGGATTGTTCTTCTGCCAAACCTAAAATTGAAGATTGGACTTCGGATTTCGGAACTTTATTTAGTGCGGGATTATCAGTGTATGCGATTTGCTGAATACTCATGCTGCACAATGTAGACTCGGACAACCCTGTCAGATTTTCGCAAGCCGGATTTACCTGCTCAATTTTGCCCGATTTATCTATTATTATAATTCCGTCAGCACAATAATTTATAATCCCCGATAATTTGTCATTAACCAATACAAGTTCTTTTGTTCGTTCTTCAACAAGTTCTTCCAGTTTTTCCGAATATTTTTTTAATTCTTCCTGCGCAATTTCAAGTTTTTCAATCTTATCTCTCAAATCTGCTAGCAAATGACTTCTTTCTATACCGTTTTTGATATTCATTATCAAATCATCATTATCCCAAGGTTTTTCTATATATTTATAGACTCCGATTTCATTGATTGTCGCAATGGCATTTTCCTTATCGGCATAAGCGGTTAATAAGATCATGCTGGTTTCAGGGTAAAGTTTTTTGGCTTGACGCAAAAATTCAAGCCCGTTCATTTCAGGCATCAAAAAATCAGATATTATTAAATCTACGCTTTCCAATTTTAAATATTCAAGCGCCTCTTTAGGGTTATTATAAATGACAACATCATCAAACCCTTCCACTTTCATCAAAGTCGAAAAGGTCGAAGTTAACAATTTGTCATC
The DNA here is from genome assembly GCA_902766975.1 of uncultured bacterium. GTDB lineage: Bacteria > Cyanobacteriota > Vampirovibrionia > Gastranaerophilales > Gastranaerophilaceae > Zag111. Next base: position 6,633 of record CACXFH010000046.1, read on the forward strand.
ATCGACATACAATATTTTCCCTAAACTCATACTTATATAATATATTATTAAAAGATTAAGGACAAATAGTTTACAAATCCGAAATAAAAAAATAAAGCAGCCCGTAAGCCGTGTTCTGTTTTAGATAATCATCTGTCTTGTCCTGAGATTACTCTCAGGCTCCAGCGGTTCTTTCTCAGGTGGGCGAACAACCTTTATAACCCTGAACTCAACCTTGCATCCGGCATGGGTTTACCTATCAAGTACCTTCCGATACTCATGGTGAAGCTCTTAACTCACCGTTGCACCATCGCCTGTGATATAAAATCCATCGGCAGTCTTTGCAGTTATTAAAGCGCCTGTCAAATCATAGATTTGTTCGCTACTCCAGCTAAAGCTTTCGTCGCAAGGGCGCCACGTAGTGTTGGGCAACCTGCATATCCCGTTAATCATGGGTCAACACGTTGTTTCACACCTGCACTGCATTCATTTCTGTGGCACTATCCGCCGGCTCACACCGCCCGGAGTTTCTCCGGATGCCTGTTCTCGGATGCACGGACTTTCCTCACCCAAAATAAATTCGGGCGCGATTATCCGACTGCTTTATTTAATTTTCAATCTACTTGTTTGATCCTGTCACATCAGCATCCACTCCAACGGCTTCTAATGCCCAGTCTTCCAAAATATCAAGCTTTCCGTCGGCGTGAATTTTTACGGTAAATCTGTCAAAATCTTTTTTATTTGCACAGCCTTCCTGAGTGGCACTTGCGCAATTTGGCTTATCAGCACCGTTTACATCTATCATCAACTCAATTGACGGGTCGGTATTTGTACTTGCTAAATTCATATTTTGTGCCGTCCATATCATTTTATCCTTAGTTGTAAATTGATATGTTGTAGCACCGTTTAGCAATACCGATTCCGAGTCATTTGTATTTAAGTCTAATTTATTTGTAAATAAAGTCAAAAATTTTGAATTAGCATCTTCTTCATCAATGTAATTCTGATTTTCTACCCCGCCCCATAATGTGCAATCTGCATAACCATAGCCGTCATCAAAACCAACTCTTGCTTCATCACCCAACGCATAAGTTTTGTTTGGATAACAAGCTTCATCATTTATAAGGCTTGATGTAACTGTTTGAACTCCATGATATGCACGTTTTGCCATTATTGCATTTTGATCGGGCATCAGATTTGAGATTACAGGTAATAAAATTGCAATTAGCACCCCGATAACAGCGAGCGCTATAAGTAATTCCGTTAATGTAAATGCTTTATTTTTCATTATTTATTCCCTTCTTTTTCTATGCAATTATACAATGTGATATTGTTTTTTTCAACTCAAAATGATATAATATTGTGCGAAATATTAGGCAAGATATGTAAACTTTTATTAACAAAATAGCAAAATAATATATTCATAGGAGTTAATATCTTGTCATGTATTTTAGAATGCATGAAGAGAAAGTATAAACACGGATATTCTGAATTGCGGCTGATTTTTCAGTTTGTCAGTTCATGAAGAACCAAACAAAAGGTAAGTTTATGGTCGATAACAGGTCTGCCGGATTTTTCGGTATAGGCGGGGCATTTAATTTTAAAAGCGGAGATATTTCAGGCACTGCTGCCAAATTATCGGATGATAAAATGGGGCAGGGTGGAGAATATTTTGCTCAACAGCAAACAGAAGAAGATGAGAATTACAATGCTCAAAACCAAAGATATGTTGACCAAAGTGCGGTATTGCGCGCATCTTTAAATTCACTTGCAATGATGAATGTAGCAAATATTATAAATTCAAATAAAAGAAAAACTACTCCGGAAGAACAAGAAGAAAAAATTGAACGAGATCTTGATGAAATGATAAGAGTTCAAAAAGTAAGTAATCCGTTTAAAGAAAACAGAAAATGATTTTCATTTATTTTTTTTGTGTTAGAATTTGTATGTAATTGAATTGCATGCAGATGCGGGTGTAGTTCAGTGGTAGAATGTCTCCTTCCCAAGGAGAAGATCGCGAGTTCGAGTCTCGTCACCCGCTCCATAAAAAATTAAATAATCCCGGATCGTCTAGTGGCAGGACGAAAGATTCTGGCTCTTTTAACGGTGGTTCGAATCCATCTCCGGGAG
>CACXFH010000047.1 GCA_902766975.1 uncultured bacterium
AGTATAGGTCATACCTCCCTGACCTTTATATGTGTTATTCCCTATTGGACGAACCAAAACATCGCCTTTATAATCAAACCAATTCCCTTTGTAATATCTGCCGATTGTATTCATGTCTTTGTCATAAACGTATCCGTCACTTGCCTGATAATTCCCATCAGAATTTTTTGTATAAACATTGCCCAAACCGTCTATATAATTACCATTTGTGTCCTCTGTGACGTATTTGCCATTTTTTAATTCATATTCTTTTCCTTTAAACTGAGCTTTTTTAATTGGAGCAATATTATCATTATTATTATAGTTTCCCTGATTTTTTTTCCTTTCACTACTTAAAAACGCAGCAAGAGAGGCATTTGTTGCCGGAGTAACACTGATGTCATAAAAAACTATTGGGAATATGTCGCCAACTGCAGGGGATGTTAATTCGCATGTACTTCCTATTGCAATTTTAGTATTGTCTGTTGCACACTTAACCTCGGTATTTGGGGGATTCGGACCGTTTACGTCAATAAATCCCAAGCAATTTTTAAGTTTCCCGTCAGTTATTATTTCAGTTGTCAGTGTATGTCCAGGTTCGATTTCGCATGCTTTGGCATCAGGATTAAAAGCGACAAAAGCACCGTCAGCAAAAGAAAATACTAGGAAGTTTTCAATAGGAAAACTTGTAACTGCTGCATTGTATATACTTGTACTATCCATACCCTTTACATTCCCATATTTCCCCTGGTACATTTTCGCCGAAAGGGTGTTATTAAACAGACCGCACATGTTGTATTGCCCCGCAGCAAGTGTATCATTTGCACAATTAGAATCACTACTATTTAAAGATAATAGTGAATAATTCATATCATACTGGGCTTGAGCTCCTACTGCCGCTTGGCTTAGAGTGGAAAGTGATTTTTTAAACTGGTTTACAAATCTTCTTGAATTCGCATTTTGTATAAGTGTAGGAATTGTTAAAACTGATACAACCCCTATTATTCCAATTGTTATTATAACTTCTGCCAAAGTAAATGCATAATTTTTGCGAATAACCATTGTTTTCCCCTTGAATATACGGCTATTTTATACCTTTATAGCGAGTTTGTAAAGTATATTACAAAGCGAATCTAAAATGTGCCAAATCACCATCTTGCATGACATAATCTTTACCTTCAAGACGGGTAACTCCTTTTTCCTTGCATGCATTGTATGAGCCAAGTTCAATAAAGTCTTTGCATGGAGTAATTTCAGCCCTTATAAAACCTTTTTCAAAATCGGTGTGAATAACACCTGCTGCCTGAGGAGCTTTTGTACCTGCAGTAATTGTCCAAGCACGAACCTCTTTTTCGCCTGCTGTTATAAACGTTCTCAATTTTAACAAACTATATACAGATTTTATCATTCTGTTTATTCCGCTGTCTTCAATACCCAAATCATTCAAGTATTCTTTTGCTTCGTCAGCACCAAGCTCAGCGAGTTCTTCCTCGATTTTAGCAGAAATTATAACCATTTCAGCACCATGATTAGCAGCATATTCCTGAACTTTTTTTGTATAATCATTTCCGTCTTTCAAATCAAATTCCGAAACATTTGCGCAATATATAACAGGCTTAACTGACATCAAATTCAGCATTTTAACAAACGGTATTTCATCTTCATCAAAATGTTCTTTGATATTTATAAATGTGCAATCCTGTAATAATTCCATAAGTTTTGTAAGAACTTTGTTTTCTAAAACCGCATCTTTATCGTTGCCTTTTGCAGCCTTGGAAATCCTTTGTTGACGGCGTTCGACAGATGCCATATCGGCTAACGCCAGCTCTGTATTTATTGTTTCTATATCACTTATAGGGTCAACCTTACCTTCAACGTGAATTGTATTTACATCATCAAAACATCTGACAACCTGAATTATTGCATCCACTTCTCTTATATTTTGCAAAAATTGGTTACCTAAACCTTCCCCTTTACTTGCACCTTTTACAAGCCCTGCAATGTCTACAAATTCTATTGCTGTAGGGATAATATTTTCGGTTTTGCATAATTTAGCAAGAACTGGCAGTCTTTCATCAGGGACTTCAACAACTCCAATATTAGGTTCAATTGTACAAAACGGATAATTTGCGCTCTGAGCGTTTCTTGTACTTGTCAATGCATTAAATAATGTTGATTTTCCTACATTCGGTAATCCTACTATCCCTGTTCTTAACATTTTATTTCCTTTCTTATCAGTTTTACGGTTTAATGCTTGTTTTTGTTCGTACATTTCATTAATTTGACCGAAAAACTAAAACAAAATTTTCCAATATTCAATCGTTAAACTTCTAAACTATATATTACATCAAACTAATGCAGAATGCACTTCTTCATAACAATGTAAAGTTTTGTAAAGTGGTATATACAAAATATAGCAATTTTTAATACAAAAAATACTTTATATTAATGTAAGGGATTGTAACAATAATTATATTATTACTAAAGTTTAAAAAAAATAAGCCGTAGTAAATAATATACAGACAAAGGGAAAGATATAATGGCAGCAAATTACATAAGATATGAAGAAACAGTTCAATATGAAGTATTCGGACCGACTTGTATAAAAGCAACAAATTTATTTGAAGACATCAGAAACGACATCAAAGCAGAATCAAAAGAATTAGCGGGATTTATTACAGTCAAAGAATACGCAAAAAATTTAAAGAGTAAATAATAAAAACAACAATCAGGGCTTAGTTTATAACTGAGCCTTTTTCGATTAATTTAAATATATAAAGTCAAATTTTAATCTGATAATTAAAAAAGTTCCATTCAGGCGGATTTTGTTACCTGCTGTTCTCCTGCAGGTGGGTGAGAACCCTGAGTAATCCGTTTCCCGCTGGCGATTTTAAATCGGCGGGTATACTTCAATCTCATTGGAGTTAACTCTCCCTATTTATGTAAATGTAGGAACAAAATTAACACCTGACGGAACTAATCCCAGTCTAGCATATATTAAATATGTTGGCAACTAAATGATTTAATTTAAAAATTTCTTTGCTAAATTTTCATAGTAATACTCAATTTTTTCATTAACAGCAAGTTGCAGTTCTTTTATTGATAATTTATCAATATCGGGAATAACTGTTTTTAGTATTGGGGTTTTAATACCGTTATTAATTCTTTGTGCTATTTCAGTGTTATGTAAAAAGTTTAAAATAGAGATATTTTCAATGGTTTTTGGTTCCTCATCGTTAAAAAACAACTGCTTTGCCGGAGTAGAATGCATTATATCAAGGGTTAGCTGTCCTTTGGGATTAGAACCGACAAAAATATCCACAGGATATAACTCCCCTAATCCCGCGATATAGGGAATTTTTTCTAAATCAGTTTTACTCATGTGTTCTACAAGGGAGGGCTTTATATATGTTTGTCCAAATGTTATTTTCTCTGTTTTCATACAATTAATAAAAGCGCTAAAAAAAATTTTTGCGAATATGTAAATAAAAGTAAAATTCATTGCAACAAATAATTGTTTGTGTTACACTTACAAAGTAGTTAATTGGGGTATTAAGAATGCTGGTTGATTCAATCGGATATTTGAAAAAGGGGAATAATTCTGTCAATGCGGATATTAAAAAGGCGCAGATTAGACCTTATGTAAATCATTACTTAAATGATTTCAGCAGTCAATCTTTCGCAAATAATATGGATGTATCCATAGTAAAAAATCAGTCAGATTCTCTTGTCGGTAAATTTTTAAACTTTTTTGCTTAGTTGAGCTTTTTTGAAAACAATAATTTTACGCTGCATGAACAAATGGCAGGGATTGCCGATATTATTACAAGTACAGTAACAATGCTTGTTGCATGTGCAACAAATCCGATTATTGACATTGCTATTGCTACTACACCCCATGAAAATCCGTTGATAAATCCTCCGATTATACTTTTGTATTGCGGAAGTACATTCTGGGCAAGATTCATTGTGATAGGAGTTGCAAACATCGTAACAAAACCCATTAATGCAAATATTATAAAAGATAAAATCGGCATGCTTTTATACGTGAGCATAAATAATATCATTAGCGGAAATGTTGTTATCATAGAAAAATAAAATACATTTGCGGTACCTATTTTGTGTTCAAATTTAGGACTTAATAATGAAGCAATACCACCCAAAAATATAAAACAAAAAAGTGCTGCCCCTATTTGAAATTTTGAATACCCCTGCGACTTCCACAAAAACGGCAGCAAAATTGAACATGATGTTGTCATTAATGATTTCAGCATTGCTATGATATTCAAAATATTGAGCTTTCGATTTGAAAGTATATCTTTCACTGCTTTAAAAAAATCTAGATTCGGTTTTTGAATTTTTTCGTTTGAAAATTTCGGGACCATTTTAAACATCAGAATTGCCCAAAATACACCAAGTATAGCCAGATACGGCATTTTATCAAGCCCGAAATATTGCGCAATCCCTGAAGAAAATAACGGTCCCATTGAATAACCCAGTGTTCCGCAAGCAATAAAAATTCCCATGTTTCTGACAACATCGGATTCGGAGAATTTCGAAATCAACCCCAAAGATTGCGGGTGGAATAAACTTGAGCCTAAACTTCCAAGCATGATAAATAAAATCATACTGATTAAATTTTTTGACGCCGGTGCAAATGATATAAATAATGCCGTACAAATTAATCCCCAAAAGATTAAACCTCGTTTGCGCATATTATCGGCGAAAAATCCGAAAAACGGCTGCAATAATGACGAAAATATATGAGAACAACTCAAAATTATTGTAGCAACAGGCATAGAAATTCTTACCTGTTCTGCAATAAACGGCATAATCGGATTTAAAAATCCGGTGTAAATATCATTTATAAAATGCCCGCCGCAAAACCATATTTGCGGTTTTCGTTCTTCGTTTGTGTAAATCATAATAACATTTTTACACTAACAAATATGTTTTGCAATTAAACACGCTTTTCAAGTTTTATTTCATAACCTAAGATATCGGCAATTTCTACAAATTCATTGTATGTCAACAATCCTCTGCCAAGTTTTTGTGATAAATTTGTTGCCGAATAAAAATGTCCTGTTTTTTGAGACAAAATAGCTGCAAGATCTTTTTGTTTAATCCCTTCTTGAGATAATAAAACTTTTATTTGTTCTTTAACTTTCAACTTCATAGTAAAATTATGCTAATAAAGAAATTTCTTGACAAATAAGGTAATTTATACTAGCAGCAGAGATGGGGTGTCGTTTTTTAATGCTCTGCTTTCATGTTAACTAACTTCCGTGCATTATAATGCACGCTACAAGCTTTCAAAAATTGCTTTTTTATAAACCAATATTAATACATTCATTTCTATTTGAGGAAGTTAGTAAAGGATTGATATTCAATATTCCTCCCCCATCGGGGAGGAACTGTTGAAATAATTATTACCCACCTAGCATCCCCCCTATGGGGAGGAACTGTTGAAATATTATTCCCCTCCTAGCATCCCCCTATGGGGAGTAATAGTTAAATAATCAATTATATACAAATATAATGTGAATTACATTTCGATATATTTTTGGGCAATTTCAAAGAAATCTCCGACAATTCCGGTGTCTGCAATGTCAAAAATCGGCGCATTGGGGTCATTATTTATTGCAATAATGTGTTCTGCTTTATCCATTCCTACCGTATGTTGTACAGCACCTGAAATTCCGCAGGCAATATAAATTTTTGGTCTTACGGTTTTACCTGTCTGACCGATTTGGACTGAATGCGGCGCTAAACCGTTTTCAACCGCAGGACGAGTAGCTCCGACTATGCCCCCGATTTTATGAGCAAATTTTTGTAAAAGTTCAAAACCTTTTTCATTTTTCAGCCCCATTCCGCCTGCAACTACAATATCTGCGTTATCAAGGTTGTTTATTTCATTTTCTACAGTCTTTTTAAATTCAAGAATTTCAACATGATTTGTCAAACTGTCAAGAATTGAAGTATCTTTTTTTATAAATTCCGTATTCACATGATAATTGACATTGTGCACCTTAAACACATTAGGTCTGACTGTAGCCATCTGCGGGTAGTTTTTACAAAGAATAGTAGCCATAAGTTCGCCCCCAAAAGTCGGTCGGGTGGCGGCAAGCAGTCCTTTTTCGTTTATATCAAGCTCGATGCAGTCTGCGGTCAGACCTGTATGGAGTGCTGAAGATATTCTTGGCGCCAAATCACGTCCCTGATTTGTTGCTCCGATGAGCAAAATCTCAGGCTTTACTTCATTTACAAGGTTTGTAAACAGTTTTGAATAATATTCGGTTGAATAGTTCTGTAAGCGTTTATCTTCAAAATAATATACTTTATTAACCCCCATATTTTCAAAAGCTCCTCTAAAACCCTCTATTGAATCCGGGGATGCAAAACAAACCGCACTGATTTCAGCTCCGCCAAGTTTTTGTGATAATTCGTGCGCTTTTTCAAGAAGTTCAAAAAATACCGTATGAATATAATTTTCACGCGTTAACTGCGCATATAGCATTATTCCGGTATATTCTGAGTTAGGCATTCTCGACCTCCATTGACTTAATTCTTTCATTTAAAAGTTTTACGCTTTCATCTGTTGATAGTTCAAATTTTTGCGCATTATGATTAGACATGTTGCGAAAAGCTTTGCTTACATACGTCGGAGAACCTTTTAACCCGACTTGCTCAGGTTCTAAACCGATAGCTTGCGCATCACAAATTCTTATTTCCTGCTTGCTTGCGTATTTTACACCGTTTATTGTCGGTCTGCGCGGTTCAAATTTTCCTTCCAAAACGCAAATTAGTACAGGATATGATGTTTTGACTCTTTCAATCCCGTTTTCCATAATTCTTTTCAATTCTATTGATTTCTCATCAACTTTTTCAAATTTTTGGGTATATGTAACCTGCGGGATATTTAAAAATTCCGCAATACAAGGACCGGTTTGGGCTGTATCACCGTCAACCGCAAATTGCCCGCAGACAATTAAATCAAAATCAGGAAGTTCGGTTTTTATTGCTGCGGAAATTGTTTTCCCCGTTGCATAAGTATCTGCCCCCGCAAATTTTCGGTCTGATATTAAAACTGCTTTATCGCAACCGATTGCAATTAATTTGCGCAGCATATCGCTTGCCTGATTGGGACCCATCGTGAATACAGTAATTTCAACATCTTTTAAATCTTCTTTTATTTTTAGTGCAAATTCAGCCGCATAAACATCATAAGGATTGATAACACTTTCAACTCCTTCACGCTGAATTGTATTATTTTCAGTCCACCTGATATCTGTCGTATCAGGAACCTGTTTTACACATAATGCGATTTTTAGCATATAAACTCCTGTAATAATGTTGCCCCTCTCCAAATGGTAGAGGGTTGAAATTCAATGCGAATTTATGAGCATTAGAATTTCGGGTGAGGGTTAACTTTTGTAAAAGACATAATTATTTATTACTGTTTTGCGGCTTTTTGCTTGGCATTTGCACTTAACAATGCATCATAAGCCATTAAATACATCGCACATTTTTTTACACTCGGAATATACCACGCACATTTTTCGCCCGAACACACCATATCAATTCCCGTACCTATACTTGTCAACGGACAAGTTTTCATTTGAGCTTCAGCCATAATTCTCTCCTTATTCTCCCTGCTTTAATAAGTTGCAATTTTCATCTCTTTTACGTTCTTGGTCTTTGTAGATTTTAGTTCTGTTTATTACTTCATCAAAGTCAATTTCGTGAGCATTAAAATCAGGTCCGTCAACACAAGCAAATTTTGTTTTGCCTCCTACAGTAACTCTGCACGCCCCGCACATTCCGGTACCGTCAACCATAATCGGGTTCATACTTGCTTCCGTATAAATGCCTTTATCTCTTGTGAGTTCTGCAACTGCTCTCATCATAGGCATAGGTCCTACTGCGATAACATAATCAACTTTTTCGCGGTCAATAATTTGTTGTAAAACGGTTGTGCCAAAACCTTTAATGCCATATGAACCGTCATCGGTTGTCATGTATAATTCCGTGCATGCATTTTTCATTTTGTCTTCCCAGAAAAGTAAATCTTTTGTTCTGGCTCCGGATATCATATAGACCTTATTTCCTGCATCTTTTAAAGCTTTTGATATTAAATAGCATGGAGCAGCCCCGTATCCGCCGGCAACACACACTGCCGTTCCGTAATTTTTTATATCTGTAGGTTTACCCAAAGGTCCTACAATATCAACGATTTCATCCCCCGCATTAAGCTGCGCAAGTTTTTTGGTTGAATACCCGACAGCCATAAATACAAGAGTCAAAATTCCTTTTTCTTTATCAACGTCAGCTATAGTTAAAGGAACTCTTTCGCCTTCTTCTTCCACTCTGAAAATTATAAATTGCCCTGCCTTTGCATTGCGAACAACATAAGGTGCATCAATATTTATTTCATATTGATTCGGACAAATTTCTTTTTTTGATAATATTTTATATCCCATTTTTCTCTCCCTAATCTTTTAGAATTATACTACAAGTTTGTGCTGTTTTCAAGATTTCAAATTTATCTCTCTATCCTTGGAAGAAGATGGAATTTCTTAATGAGCAGTAGCGAATTTAGAAATTTGAGTGAGGGTAAAATATAACATAAACAAAATCCTAATTTTTATTGGTAAACTGAAGTCTATCCTGCAATTTTTTCAAGTAACCCTTATTGTAATTAAAAGCGTAAGACAGCGCTGGCACACCGACATATTAATGTCGGTGTGCCAACGCTAAGTTATATCTTTGTACTTAATTCAATCAATTAACTTGTCAGCTATACCAAATATCAAGATATTTAACAATGTTACAAGGTTCTGTACCAAGTTTTTTTAATTCCCTAAGCTCATTCATGATTTCGCGGATATTGTGTTTTGTACTGTGAAGAATGGCACAGTCAAGGCTTAACGGGTCAGGAGAGTTAAAGCCTATCATGTTTCCTTTCTATTTCCCCTATATTTATATAATGAATTTAGCAATTTAAATATTGCTTCATTATTAAAAATTGTAAATTTTAAGCATCATAGATTGTGAAATGGCATAATAATTGACCTAATTTTGATTTAATGAGATAATCAATTTATGAATTACATTTTTTATTTTCTTATAGTAATTTCAATTGTGATAGGGGCGTTAAACGGCAAATTAGAAGATGTAGGAAATGCTGTCATGAGCGGAGCGGAATTGTCTGTAAAGGTTGCTTTCTCACTTATCGGAATTATGGCATTTTGGCTAGGGATAATGCAAATTGCACAAAAATCGGGAATTATTGATTTCTTATCAAAAATTTTAAAACCGATTACAAAAGTTTTGTTTAATGAAATACCTGAAAATTCACCCGCAATAGGCGATATTGCAATGAATTTCAGCGCAAATGCCTTCGGGCTTTCAAATGCCGCAACGCCTTTCGGATTGAAGGCAATGGAAGAATTACAAAAAGAAAATATTGATAAAAAATCCGCATCAAATTCGATGTGTCTTTTACTCGGGATGAATACTGCGGGATTTCAACTTATTCCGACAACAGTTCTTGCGGTGCTTGTCGGAATAGGGTACAAAAATCCGACAGAAATTATAGCCCCGACTCTGCTTGTAACTTGTATTGCATTTACTTTTGCTATTGTCTTATCAAAAATTTTGCAAAAGGTGTGGAAGGGGCAGGATTTACCCCTCTCCCATACCCCCTCTCCCCAAAGTGGCGAGGGGAATGTTACTTTCGGAGGTAAAGAATGACTAAAATTCTAAACCTCATATCACTTTGGGCTTTGCCGTTTCTAATATTATTGGTTCTTACTGTCGGTATAGTAAAGAAAGTTCCTGTTTATGAAGAATTTACCCAAGGAGCAAAAGACGGATTTAAGGTTGCGATAAATATTATTCCGTATCTTGTTGCGATTATCGTTGCAATTTCAATGCTGCGAGCAAGCGGCGCAATAGAAATGCTTGCAAATGTTTTGGCTCCTCTTTTAAAATCCTGTCATATTCCTGCAGATGTTTTGCCCCTGACTATTGTTCGTTCGCTATCCGGTTCTGCTGCATTAGGAGTATTTTCAGATATTGCAAATAATTTAGGTCCAGATTCTTATGCAACAAAACTCGCCGCTATTATGGTCGGGAGCAGCGAAACTACCTTCTACGTTCTTGCAGTTTATTTCGGGGCTGTCAAAATTTCTAAAATTCGTTATGCTTTGATTGTCGGTTTGTTGGCGGATTTGGTTGGAATTATCGCAGCAGTTTGGGTATGTAATTTGATGTTTGGATAGTGTCAACCCAACTTTGAGAGTATTCTTCCGCTTGGTTTTTTGCTATCGCTTTCACCAAAACTGCATAGTTGATATTTATGCAATCTATTTTTTCCAATCTTTCAACAGTATATTCTCTGCTGCCGCAATTGTGGCAAAAGTTGTCAATAGGCATAATTTCACCATTTTTTACTGTTGCAATTTCCTTTAATCCGCAGGAAGCACATCGAACAAGGTACCATTGATTTTCTATCAATTCTCCGCAATCGGGGCAGTAATAATAATCCGCATCTAAAGGTACTTTATCGTGCGCGCATTCCTTACTAAAACCTAAAATCTGACTCCATCTCATACTTTCTTTATAAGAATATTTTTTTTAAAGTCAAAATTTGCTAATCTTCGCTCCATTTTTTTGAATCAAATTTCAGATCTGTAACATTTATTTTTAAAGATTCTGTATAGGGCTTTAATTTGTTCAGCAGTTGAGTTTTGCGCAATAATAGTTCTTGCGCAACGGTTGAAGTTTTGCAGGCTATAACCATAATATTACCTTTAAGCATTGAATAAGGCTTTGAATATTTTGCGAATTTTTCGCCTGCTGCTTTTGCCCAAAATTTATATAAATTACTGCGCCTGATTGCACGCTTAAATTCTTTTTGTTCGCCTAATTGAGCAATCAGTTCATCAATGTATTGAAATTTTGTATAGAGTATTTTTTTCATAATTTTGGATAAAGTGTTTTTTGTGATAGAATCTTGAAATGAGTTTAGAGCAATTAGATATTAGCATAAAAGAATCCAAAAATATATTGCTTGTATCCCACATAAATCCTGACGGGGACACTCTTGGCAGTATGTGCGGGATGTACCATTTAATAAAAGATAATTATAAGAAAAAATGCGAAATGGTAATAGTTTCAAAACTTCCGTCAGTTTATGAGTTTATTCCTGAAATTAATAAAGCAAAGTCTATTGAAAGTATTGATTTATCAAGAGTTTATGATTTGGTGATAAATCTCGATGTCGCGTCAATTGACAGATGTTCTGATGCAAAAATTTTATTTGAAAAGTCAAAAAAAACTTTTAACATAGATCATCACGAAACAAATGATGCTTATGCGGATGTTAATATAATTTATCCGAAAGCATCTGCAACCGGTGAAGTTTTGTATGAAATTTGTAAAAAATTAAATTGGAAAGTAAGCAGAGATTGCGCAATTTGTTTATATACGGCTATTTTAACGGATACAGGGGGATTTAGATTTTCAAATACCTCTCAAAAAACCATGATGTATGCAGGGGAACTTTTATCATACGGAGTTGAACCGTCAGATATATTCCAAAAATGTTATGAATCACAATCAAAAGATATGGTACTTTTTCAAAGTTATTGCGTTAACAAGGCAAAATTTGAAGATGATAATAAAATTGCATACACGGAAGTATATAAAAAAGATTTAGAAAAATTTAATTACAACGGAGATGATTTCACAGACGGGTTAACAGAAAAACTTCGAGCTATTAAAACGACTGAAGTCGCATTTGTAGTAAAGGAATTAAATTCAACAACGTCCAAACTTTCAATGCGCAGCCGTTCAAAAGATATTGCGAAAATATGCAGCGTATTTGGCGGAGGCGGGCATAAATTAGCCGCAGGTGCAGTTATTAAGGCAAATGTCAAAAACTCCGTAAAAATGGTATTGGAAGAACTGAGAAGATAGACTATGCTCAAAAACATAATAAAAAACTTGATGAAAAATAAATATGCTCATGCTCTTATATCACTGATAAGATCAATTATAAAAAATGATTTTTTCGGTATGTCCGCAGAAATGGGATTTATGCTTGTTGTAGGCATTTTCCCGTTTATGTTATTTTTGATGGCGGTTTTTGGCTGGATGGGCAATAAATCATATATGGACCCTGTCTTGAAGGTTCTTTCAACAATCACTCCTCACCAAACAATGGATTTATTAAAAAGTGTGCTTAACCAGACAATGATATTCGGTCATGGAAAGTTAATGGGGACAATCGGTATTTGCACATCACTGTTTTTGTCTTTAAACGGTGTTGCAGTTATTCTTAAAGGGCTTAATCGTGCGTATAAAGTTGAAGAAACACGCAGCTTTTTATATACGAGAATTTTGTCTTTATTGATGGTATTTGTTAATGTTTTAATTTTGTTTTTAACAATCAATATAATTATTTTCGGTAAAATTATTGTGATGTTTTTTGTTAATAATTTCGGGTTGTCGGAAACCATTGCTTATACAATCTTGACTTTGCGCTGGCCTGTTTCGTTTTTGGCATTGTACGTTTTGGCATTTTTAAGTTATTATATTTTACCTGATTTAAGAGGGAATGATAAATTCAAGCGCAAAAGCGCATTGCCGGGAACCATATTTTTCACAAGTTTCTGGCTGCTTGGTTCTTGGGGATTTTCTATATATGTCAATAATTTGTCAACATATAATATTGTTTTCGGCACAATAGGAGCTTTCTTCATTTTAATGATTTGGCTCTATTATACATCTATTCTTTTGCTCATAGGCGGCGAAATGAATTCTAAGGTTTACAATCGTTTAGAACATAAATCTCAAGAAATTCAGGAAGAACTTGAGCAATTAAGAAAAGATACATTTAAGAAATAATTTTTACACCTGAACTTGTGCCTAAACGAACTGCGCCCGCTTCAATCATTTTTATAGCTGTTTGTTTGTCTCTTATCCCGCCGGAAGCCTTAACCTGTAGCCCTGCATCTTTGACTGTTTGGTACATAAGTGCAACATCTTCAACTTTGGCGCCGACCCCGCCTTTAACAAAACCTGTTGATGTTTTTACAAAATCAGCTCCGCCCAAAATTGAATATTCACACGCTCGGATTATTTCTTCTCTGTTTAAAAGGTCTGTTTCTATAATAACTTTTAAATTATGCCCTGCGCATGCCTGTTTAATTGCCTTGATTTCGTTTACAATATAGTCTTTATCATTGTCTTTTAATTTTGTACCGTTAATGACCATATCAATTTCATCCGCCCCGTCATAAATCGCTTTTTTTGTTTCAAAAACTTTGACTTCAGTTGTATTGGCTCCAAGCGGGAAACCGATAACAGTCACTATTTTTATATCCGTATTTTTTAAATTTTCTTTTGCCTGTTTTACATAGCATGGATTTATGCAAACTCCGAGGAATTTATTTTCTTTTGCTTCTTCAAACAGCTTAATCAAGTCCTTTTCGCTCGCATCTTGTTTTAATAAAGTATGCTCTATATATTTATTTAAATCTTGCATTTTAATCCTCCCATTTTTAAAATATATTATTCAAAATTTCACTTACTTGATCACTGTGATTTAACGTGAAAAAGTGAAGCGAATTTACTCCGTTTTCTATAAGATTTTCGCATTGATTAATTGCAAATTCGGTTCCGATTTTGAGTGCTTCTTCGGGATATTTTCCCAGTTGTTGTATCAATTTTGCGGGAATCGTCACCTTCGCCATCGAAGTCATTTTTTGAATTTGTTTAAAACTTCTTACAGGCATGATTCCTGCAACAATCGGAACATTTATTCCTGAATTCTTGACGGTTTCAATGTAGCGATATAATTTATCATTGTCAAAAAATAATTGGGTAAATATTGCACTTGCGCCCGCATCGACTTTCTTTTTTAAATATTTTATATCATCTTTCAAATTTTTGCTTTCAATATGCCCTTCGGGATATCCGGCAACTCCGATAGACAGGGTGGTTTTTGCCTGTATAAATTCCACCAGTTCATTTGCATGCGCAAAATCAAGCTCTTTATCCGTCATATAATCCGGTATATCTCCTCTTAGGGCTAAAATATTTTCTATTCCCAAGTTCTCAACAGATGTAATATGCTTTTCAATTTCATCTTTAAGCATTGAAACACAAGTAAAATGCGGCATAAGATTTAATTCTAAATCTCTTATGCTTTTAAGATTTTCAAAGGTAAATCTGTTTAGCCCTCCGCTTGCACCATAGGTTAACGATACAAGAACAGGGTTGTATCGTTTTAAAATTCTCAATTCTTCAAATAAATTAGAGATATCCCCATTTTTAGGAGGAAAAATTTCAAACGAAATTTTTGGTGAAAAATCCCAAATCGCTCCATTACAATTATTCTGATATATCTCGGAAAGTTCCATAAAAAGATTATATCATTGAAGTTTATATTTTAAAAATTATTTACACAAGCAAAGTTTTTTGCCGCATGTATTTTCTTTTTGGTTATATGATTTGCTTATAATATTTGAATTTGGTTTAATATGGTATTGTCCGGTGAATGACAATGGTGTATTTTGCGGGTTACTGTAAAGAACAAGAGTCGGCTCATTTATAGTAATTTGTCCGTCATCGCAGCTTCTTTTAATAACATAATAACCATCTTTTTCATTTACATAATAAATATCATTAGGGTCATTTGCATTGTAGAATTTAATGTTATGTTTTAGCCCTTTGATTCCGACTCCCATTTTACCGTTCATTTCGACGCCGTTTTCGTGGTTCAGTTCAATGCAAGGCAATTTTACACATTTTGTATCAAGTTTTTGAACATTATCGTAAGCCGGGCGGCTCTTATCCGTATTTCTGTGGAGATTGAACAGTGAAATTGTCATTCTGCCGTCAGTACTTTGCTGTAAAACCGCAGGAATATTATAATCATTCCCATCCCCGCCAAACGGATTATGCCCGTGCTGCATCGGAAGAACAAATGGCGCTCCGTTATTTAAGGCATTACAATTTGGATTTGTTCTTAATGCCATTGCTTTATCAATTTCTTTTTTATAGTTTGCGATGAATTCTTTATATCTCGGACTCTCTGTATCAGCCCATTCATTATGAACTCGCTGTCTGCCTTGCAAATAAACATTTTTCTTTTCCGTATCATAACCTGTTGCCCCAAGGTCATCTCCGTCATACAATGTCGGCATACCCGGCATTGCAGATAGAATTTGCATCATCGCAAGAACTTTTGACATTGCAGGAACCATAATTTTCTCAAAAGTATCGTTTTCAAAATTCTTTTCGTGTTCCGGATTTGAAAATCTGAAATTATACTGATTTTTTGCCTGTTCTACGACTTTTTTAATATTAAAATCTATAGGCTTAACTCCAAAAGAATCCCCGTCAAATCTGATATTGCCGAATTTGCCTGAACTCAAATCAGCTACCGCTTTGCTTATAGCTTTGAAGTTATTATCAAATTCTTCAGAGGACATCTCTTTTTTATACTCATTTAAAACATCCATAAAGCCTTTGCGTAATGTCATTCCCATTGCAACAGCTTTTGGCGAAATATTATCAAAATTAAAATGCATTACTTCTTCATCTGTTACGTAGTCTAAGGATTTATCTTTAATAAGTCTGTAAGCATCCATTCTGTGCTTCTTGTCTTCAAGGAATGTTAAGTCACTGTAAAACATGTCCATATCCAATGCGGCACAATGTAATGCTCTCGGTTTATCATGGTTGCCGATGAATGTATAGGCATAACTGATTGCAGGAAGTGAAAATGCTTTTAATAGTGAATTATCTTGTGCCATCAGTGATGTTTTAAATTGATTTGCGAGATCAAATGTGTTTTCATCGGAGTTTAGAGTTTTAGCATCTTCAAATGAGCGAGAATAAAGTTTTACGATATTGTAGAAAAATTTGGAATATTGCGCATTTGCAGTAATCCCTGTATTACGGAAAAATTTAGGGAGTATATCTTTTTTGTTTGGATATGTCGGTGATTTTTCCCCGAATGCGCTCATGTGAAGATTATCTTCATCGGTTATTTCTGCAACTATATATGAGTTAGGATTTTGAGAATATATTCCTTGAGCAAATTTCTCCCAGAAATTATTTACATCATTCCAAATATCTTCAAACGGCTGTTTATGTGTTCTTAAAGCATCAATATCTGCGATGTCTTTTGTTGCATCAATTCTCCAATCTAAGCCTGCCTGAGTTTTGTCAATAATTAAATCCGCAAGCTTAAAACTATTCACATTTGTATTTTTTAATTCGGTCAATACACTCTTGGTAATAAATTCTTCATCTTTGTTTGAAATTTCTTTAATCCCGTTTTTCATTTTTTCAAGTACAAGCATTGCTTCATCTTCAGGAGAGCCTGCTTTTGGAAGATGCAAAGATTGAAGATGTGTATTTAAAAGAGCTTTATAATCATAGGATATTTCACCGTTGTTCTTATTAAATTCGGCTTTCAGATTTGGTGCAAATGCTTTAACAATTGAAAATTTTGCAATTTGCGGTACAACTATGGGAAGTACATATTGTCCGAATTCAGTAACTTCATCTCCGTCAAATAATTTGTTATCCTGTGACAATTGTTCATTTACTTTGTCCAAAACTTTTGTTGTAAATTCAGACATTTCATTCTGGTAAATATTGTCCATTTCTTTATATGTTTTTGCATATTCTTCCTGTAAGTGAGGGTTACCCTGTTTAAACAATTCATATCTTGGAACTCCGACTTGTTCTTCGGATATTGCCCGCTTTGAAATTAACGGAGAACCCAAAACTCCGACTAAATTTGTACCAAATTCAATGGTCTCAAGAGGCATATTCATCAATTGCTCAAGAATTTGCCCTTTTTTATCTTCATCCGACAGCTTCCTTGAGAAATTATAATATCCTTCTAAGACGTTTTCCACTTCATTTTCGAATATTTGAGCCTTTAAAGCTTCAGGGAAAATTTTATTGTCGGATTTGTTTGTAATTTTCAGATATTCTGATGACGGATTTTGAGCATCAACTTTATCAAGAGCCTGTGCAATATATAATCTCAGGATATCATCAGTTTTTTGAGTCCAGTATTTGCCGCCTTCAATTGTATAATCCTGTACCTGACAATTTGCTTGTCTAATTTTAGATTCTTCTGCCAATGCTTCTTTATTAGGCATATTCTTAAGTGTTTTTAAATCATTATTTGATAAAACAAAATTTAATTTTGCAATATCCGGATTGGCATCCCAAGTTTCAAATCCGCTTTCAAATTTCCCGTCTACAACAAAATTTTCATTTTTTGACATAATTCTGGCTGCTTCATAGCCGTCAAATTTTAGTTTTTCATCTTTTGTCAAATACGAATTGTGTTGATTAAATCTTATGACATTTTCTTTTACTGTCTGTGGATTTACTTCAAAAAAGTATGGGAAAACAGAATCATCGTGAGTATGAATATCATATCCGTCTTTGGTATTAAGTTTTGAATATGACTTAATCAAAAATTGCGGATTGTTTATTTCATTGTCATTAACAAATCTTTTATCGAAGAATTGAATATAAGTCGGTTCATTCGGGTTATATTTTTTGTTTGTGTGTTCTTCAACTTTTCCGGATGATGTTTGTTTATATATTTTTGGAGGATTTACAAGTTTCCATGATACGTTTTCTGTTCTTTTGGGGAACACTCCTAATGATAACGGAGAATCTTTCAGATTGCTTGCTCTGAACCATTTAAAATACGGAGAATTTTCTCCCCATCTCAAAAGATTTGTAAAATGTGTTCCCATCAAACCTTCATTTACAAACGCCCCGTCAGAAACAAAATTCAAATTGTGCGCAAACATTTTTTTCTGCAATGAAGTGTAGTTATTTATATTCATTAAATCGTTACAAGGTTGAAAAATGTTTTCTATCCAGTATTTATGAGCCGTAAAATTTTCTCTTGTAAACACAGGCAGAGATATAATTCTCGTATATGAATCAAATTTTCCTTCTTCAATATCTTTTTCAAGCCCTGCGGCTGTTCCGCCGTAAACATTTGTAAGTGTTTTAATGGCATTCATCCCTCTGTTTTTTAATTCTTCATTTATAGCCCATTTGCCATGTTCATCATAAACCACTCCGACATTCTGAGAATCAATATTGACAAGTTTCATTGAACCGCCCTTAGACATTTGTGAGCCGTTCGGCGTTACGACATTATAAGCTTTACCATATTCTTCAATGCTGTCACCTGCGTCTATTTCAATTATTTCATCTCCGCCGTTGTGATTTTTTACAACATAATGATATGCAAAAGGTTGATTGGGCATAATTCCGAAGGTCTTTGTCAGATTAATTCTGTTTGCTCCCGGGTTCATTTTTATTCTATAACCGCCATTACGTGCTTTTGCGGCAGAATTAATAAAATAATTATTAAATTCATCATTCCCTAAGGTAAATACTTCCAGATAGCAATCCTGACGGTTCTCATCAAAAACATACGAGGTTTCAAAATTTTTGAAACCATGCTCGTCTTTTACCCATTTATAGCCGGTAAAATTAATGTTATTCTTATTTTCGGCTTGATTAAGATTTAAACTAACTTTCACACAAGGACTCCTTACCGATAATTATAACAATTCTCAATATTTTTTTTTGACAGAATTTCTTCTTTTATTACAAAATTTTTACATTTAAATTCGGAGTTACTCAAAAATTTATGATAAAATATTAAAAGCGAATAACGATAAGGAGAAAATAATGCAAATAACAGAAATGAAATATGATATTAAAGATATAAATTTGGCAGCTCAAGGGAAAAATCAAATAGACTGGGCATTTAAAGATATGCCTGTGTTAAAAGAAATTAGAGAAAGATTCATTAAAGAACAGCCGTTCAAAGGTTTGAAACTTTCCGCTTGTGTGCATGTTACAAAAGAAACAGCTGCATTATGTACCGTAATGCAAGCAGGGGGTGCTGATGCGGTTTTGGTTGCTTCAAATCCTTTGTCTACTCAGGATGATGTGGCTGCTGCTCTTGTGAAATATTATAATATTCCGGTATTTGCTGTTGCAGGTGAAAGTGCTGAACAATACAAGGCTCACATTGAAGAAGCGATTAATCATAATCCGGATATTATAATTGATGACGGTTGTGATATGGTTTCGATGATACATGATAAAAGACCTGATTTAATCGGAAAAATTATAGGTTCAACAGAAGAAACGACAACCGGCATAATAAGACTTCAGGCACTTGAAAGACAAGGAAAATTGGGATTCCCCGCTGTCGGTGTAAATACAAGTTTGACAAAGCACTTATATGATAATCGCTACGGAACGGGTCAAAGTTCATTTGACGGAGTAATGAGAGCTGCTAATATTCTTGTTGCCGGCAAGACTGTTGTAGTTTCAGGTTATGGTTGGTGCGGTAAAGGTGTAGCGTTGAGAGCAAAAGCGTTAGGTGCCAATGTTATTGTGTGTGAAGTCGACCCGCTAAAGGCTCTTGAAGCTGCCATGGAAGGCTATAGAGTTATGCCTATAGCTAAAGCCGCATTAGAAGGAGATATATTCCTTGCTGTTACAGGAGATAAGCATGTTGTTGATGTTCCTCATTTACTTACTATGAAAGATGGCGCATTTGTCGGAAATGTAGGACATTTCGACTGGGAAGTCAATGTAAACGGATTAAAAGCTCACGCTCTTGAAATTAAACAGATAAGACCAAATCTGCAAGAATATGTTTTAGATAACGGCAAATCTGTTTATGTTCTTTGTGAAGGTCGATTAGTAAATCTTGTAGCCGCAGAAGGTCATCCTGCAAGTGTTATGGATATGAGTTTTGCAAATCAGGCTTTAGGTATTGAATTCCTTGTTAAAAACAAGGGGAAACTGGAAAATAAACTCTATACTTTGCCTTACGAAGTTGATGAGAAAATCGCAAGGTTAAAGCTTAAATCTATGGGTATTGAAATTGATACTCTGACAAAGGAGCAGGAAGAATATCTTAATAGTTGGAAGATATAGTATAATTACATCATAAACAGGTATATCGAATGAAAAGAACTTTAATAATCCTAGCACTTTTTATGTTTATGCTTTTATCTGTCTGTTATTCCAGTGAATTGGAAAATAGTAAACTCATAAAAAAATATGGTGTAAGATGCACAGAATACAGGGATAACAATACTTCGTTGGGTTATTGCGAAAAGCTTATAAATTTCAACAGAAAAGGCGATGCTTCTTTAGTTTTAGTGTTACATTCGGGGGTTGAAAAGGGAAAACTCGCAAAACAGTTGTCTTTTCCGGCAGTTAAGTCCCTAATAAAATATGTTGAGCGAAAAAAAATTAAAGCTGTAATTCTGATGCCTCAGTATCCCTTAGATTCCGGAATGTATCCAGCAGAGTTAATAAATTTGACGGAAAAACTGACTTTAGGCAGAATAAAGCAATATAAAATCCCCCCCAATCGAGTTCTTACAACGGGGGCATCTTTGGGCGGAGCGACAATATATGATATTGCCAAAAGAAATCCTAATCTGTTTTATCGTGCGTTATTTGTAAGTTATTCAAACGGAAGAGTAAAACCTATTTATAATACTAATGTTTATTTTATAAAAGGTGAGAATGATAATGTCGCCAGTGTACTCAATGCTATTAATAAATTAGACAAACATTCTGATAAAGAGCATAAATATAAAATTTTGCTTGATTCAGACCATTTGAGTACAATTCCAAAAGCTTATACAAATGATGCGTGGGATTGGCTGTTTAAATAGAGTTTTTTTATGTTTGCGGAACATTGATTTCCTGTTTTTTGAATTGCATTTCATACAGAGCTTATAACAAGTGTTTTTTTTCTCCAAGTTCTGCCATTATGTTTTCTTTAATCTGACGAGATTGACCACAATAATTATCCTTAATACAGCCAAGTGTTTCTTAGACTCTATATCCGGGGTCGACAGTATTTGCCAATGTCTTCATTATCCGCCAATAGTATAGGTCTTTTCGCTTTTAGTTTCTCTCTTTCTTCTTCTAAATTAGTAATATTTTGACGACATTCTTCAATTCTTTTTTTATAATTTTCATTTTTATCGTATATCTCTATATATTTTTGTCTTTTTTGATTAAAAATTTTTTTCTTTTCTTCAATTTTATGGCTATTTACCTTATTACCTCTCACAAAAAGGGAATTGCATCTTTACAGTTGCATAAAGATTTACATGTAACTCAAAAAACAGCTTGGTTTATTGTCTTTAGTGTTTTCCATAACTATCTATTATAATTCTTTGGTATTCAGATTTAAAGACCGCTTTACATTCGTACATATATTCCTGTACAAATTTTTTGACTGAAATGTAGTAATAATAAGAAAGTAATTTTTGTATATTAAAAAAATATAAGTCTGTATTACTTTATATAACTGCTTTTGAGTCCTGTTTAGAAAATTGTCAAAAAAATTACGAAGAAATATTAAGTGATATTGACAGAAATTCTGTTTGTATATAATAGGTTCAAATTCCCTTATATTCAGCCAGATTTTCTCATTTTATATTTTATTAAAATTTAAAAAAAATTATATTACCCAAGTGTCTAATTCTTAATTTGAATCTACAAATGTTGATTATTATAAGTGAATACTAAATAATAAAGAGCCGAAA